>JAGRAG010000293.1 GCA_020435025.1 Bdellovibrionales bacterium
TGGACACTTTTCATTAACTCAATGGTTCTAATAGAGTACGAACACTCCCTCTCTGTCGCTTTAGGGGCCTTAACTTTCAATCTGATAGGTCTCATCTACTTCCTTCACCCTTCTGTACGACGCGTGTTCTTTGATCAAAAAATCAAATGGTGGGAGTCCGCTCCTCGATTTGCCACTGCTATCAACGACGTGAAAATTAATAGGGAATCCGATCAAATCTGCAATATTATAAATCTCTCAACAAGCGGCGCCTTGCTAAGAGCAAAGAACCCTCCTTCAAGGGGCGACACCATCCGTGTCAATTTTTCTCTCGGAAATGACTTTATTGAAACCGAAGCCAAAGTCATTCATGTCAACGAGGACAGTTTCGGAGTGCAATTCTCAGATACCGCTTCGAAGATTCGTCGTTACCTAAAAAAGACTCAACCCACACCACTGGCTCCTAAAGACAGTCTTACAAACCAATTTCAAAATTGGATCGGAGACCTGCAACAGGGTCGCGGACTTTTACCACAAGTTCCCACTCGCTAAACTCAATCGACTTGCCGGACTTGAATAGAAAGAGACTCGGAACGACCCTGATCATCGACCACCCGGACCTGATGCACTCCTGACAGAGCTCTCCACTCAGGGGTTTCCTGGGGCGTGAAGGTTCCAAAAAAGGAACCATCAATGTACCAATTTATTCTTTTAACATCCGCATCCACAGTCGCCAAAAGAGGAAGGGTTTTTGTTCCTGTTCCCTTGGACCGAGTCGTGTAAATAGCCTCTTTTTTTGGGGAAACGATCCGCGGAGCCCGGCCATAAGAAACCTTTAAGCAACGAGGATCGAAAGCGGGAGGAGTCCGTCTCCCAATTCCTGCCTTTTGAAAAAGTAAAAGCATATCAGAGGACCAAAACTCAAAAACCTGGGACACCGTCGGTTCAGTAAGACTAGGGCAAGAACGCAAACCACTAGAAATCAACATCGGGATTTTTCGATGAACCAAACACTGACCAATGGACGTCTTTCCTGGAATAAACCAAGTCTTCCGCCGATGCGGGCAATCCGGTCCAGCGATGTGACCCGAGGCCGGGCAAACCTCCACTTCACTCAAATTCATTTCCGCAATCGGAGCTTGAGTCTGGTAGAGACCTTTTAGACCATAAGCCTTTAAAGCATCCAACATTTGAAACAGTAAAACTCCGGCAACCTCTCTTCCCACAAAAGCTGGATTCCCCTTTCCTGAAAAATCCCCGATCCAAACGGCCAAGGCATAGTGACCGACAAGTCCTATAGACCAAGCATCACGAAATCCCGTAGAGGTTCCTGTTTTCCAGGCGACATTTAACTTTTGATCCAACTGCTCAAAGCCTTTAAGCGTCGGCGAAGGGTTCTGTTCCAACATCTTATAAGTGAGAAAACTCGCCTCAGGACTTAAAAGAGGAGTCCCCTTTTCGAATCCCTCACCTCTGCTCCACTTCAGCTCTTTGTATTTTCCAGAATTATAAAACAACGCGTACATGCTCAGAAGCTCCTCCATCGTCACTTCCGCTGTTCCTAACGCTAGAGAAAGTCCATAATACTGACGCTCTTCCGTCAGCGGCACCCGTGCGGCTTTTAAAAAGTCATAAAGATCAGGTTCTTGGATTTCTTTTGCCAACTGAATGGCCGGAACGTTACGAGAGTGAATAAGAGCATCAGTCGCAGAAATGGGACCCACGTATTCCCGATCAAAATTGTCAGGAGTATAGGTTCCCTCATATTCTGTCGGTGCATCCTTAAGAACTGTAAGTGGATTGATATGGCCTTGATCTAAGGCTAAACCATAAACAAAAGGCTTTAGTGCCGAACCCGGAGAGCGCCGCGCCTGCACGCCGTCCACTTGTCCCGAGATCTCATCCCTGAAAAAATCCGCCGATCCAATATAGCTCAGAACCTCCAATGTTTCCGTATTTATCAACAGAGTTACCGCATTGTCGATTCCCTCCTTTTCCCTTTGCTGCAAAAATACATCAATAGACTTTTGCAAAAGTTCTTGAAGCTCACTATTCAAAGACGATGAGATAAATGACGCTTGAGGATTCTGAAGCAGCATTCTACGAGTGAAATGAGGAGCCTTAAACGGCAGTTCCCGTGGAGACCGAATGGTTAAAGCCAAATCCACATCCGATTCCGACGTCAAATTGTCCGAATGATGTGCTTTCCACATTTCAAAAAGACGTCGCCGGGCTCTCTGTAACTCTCCTCCAGAAGTCCCTTGACGGGCAATAGACAGCACTCGATCTGTCGGATTTTGAGGAAGGACAGCCAATGTCATGGCTTCTTGTAGGCTTAACCTTTGACTCGGTTTATTAAAATAGATTAGGGAGGCGGCTTCAACTCCTAAGATATTATATCCATAAGGGGCGACCGTAAAATAAGCCGCCAATATATCTTTTTTAGAGTAAAGATACTCGATTTTTAAAGCCTCGTAGATCTGACGCAATTTTCCGGAAATCGTGTGTGTTGAAATTCCATAAAGCTGCCGGACTAACTGCATCGTTAACGTCGAGGCTCCCATCTTACGAGACCCTTCAACATAAGTGCTCCAAAAAGCCCGAGCTAAAGCATAGGGATTGACTCCAAAATGCCGAAAGAAGTGCCTATCTTCATACAACAAAGTGGATTCCACTAAAAAAGGACTGACATGAGAAAGTAAAACAGGGAGCTGGTACTGCTCACCTGGATTTAAGGTGAAACGCAACAACCGTCCCTCTCGATCGTAAACTACTTGAGAAAACTTGTGATCTTTCAATAAAGGACCGAATGGCTGCCAAGCCACCAAGCCTCTATGAAGAACACCTAAAAAAACCAGAGCCACCAATAAAAACTTTATGGGATCACCTCTATTTGACTTTCTTTACCCAAACTATAAACCTCTCTATCGTACATCGATGTCGCATAGATTCCAGGAACGACAAATTGCCCTCTCGAGACGGATTTTACTTTATAAGTGAAGGACCGAACATCTGGGTAACTGTTCATATATAAAACGACTCGGTCTTCTCGAATATCGACGTACTCTGCAGAACTCCACTTCCGATCGATTGAATCTAATACAGCTTCAAATCCTCCGGGCAAAAGATCCACAACTGCGATGTTAAAATGGCCCTTGTCGTCGACTGATCTCAACTGTAACTTTACAGTCACTTCCTCTCCCACTTTTACTTTTTCAATGGGTTTTCCCTGAGTGTCTAAAAATTCTCTAAAAACTTCGATAGACTGGTTTTTAGGAGGTTCCGTTTTCGGAAGGCTAAAACCGCTCTGTTCCTGAGAGTAAAAAATGGGACTCTTTCCCATGTTATCTAAAACCAACTGTTCGTTGTTTCCCGAAAACGCCACTGCACTAAAAAGTTTTTCAGGAATTCTGAGTGTCGCTACTGTTTTATTCTGACTTCGCTCGGTCACCTTGACGTCTTTCAATAGGGCCAGATCCTTTTGCCGTTCGGCATAGGTGACAAATGCCAAACTGGCTAAAGCGGCAGAGCGGGTGTTGTAGTTTTTACCTAGAGACTCTGCGATCTCTATCAGATCCTCTTCAGAGTAAAGGTCCTTTCTTTCGGGAAAGTGCTTGATAAACAAAAACAAGGACATCAATTTATGAATGTTAGAATCATAAACCCCCAATTCATAATCTATTAAAAAATCTTTAGAACGCTGGTATCTTTTCAACAAAGCATTGGCCTTATCTTTGGCCTGCATCAGTTGATAAGCCGAGGCCATGTAGAGCAAAGTAATATCAGAAACCCACTTGTCGTCTTTGTATCCGGAAAACCACTCTTCCAAATTAGCTAGAGCTTTTGTGGCCAACTTTTCATTTCTCGTTAAAATGTAAGCAGCATAGGCTTGAACGCGCGCCATTTGAAGGTTTTTAGTCTCTCGTTCTGCATACTCACGTAGGTAGTTTAAAAGAGAGGAATCTAAAAAGGACAACCCTTCCACATAGCCCAGATCTTTGGCTTCAGTCAGATAATGGGCCGCATAGGTCGACTGAAAGAATCCGTGAATGTCACTACCCGGCCAAACAGAAACACCGCCTTCTGGCATCTCTCGAGATCGCAACTCTCCCAGCAATTGCCGATAACTCTTTAAGGCTTCTTTTTGGCTCACTCCAAATTCAGGATTCTTGGAAAACAGCAATCCAGGAAACCCTTGACTGACAATTTGCTCGGTACAGCCGTGGGGATAGGTCTTTAAAAAATTATGAAGCCCAAAGGCAACGGCAATGGGCAAACGGGACATTTGCATTTGCTGCTTGCTTAAAGAACTGTAGAGACGTCGAGGCGTCGCTACCTCCGCCTGTTTTTGACTTTTCACAACTCCCGATTGAATGGACGATCGATAGACACTGCTCGGTCGAAGACTGAGTGAGCTCTTTCTTTCTGTTAACTTGTCCTGCCACTGGGTCTCCCATTTCAAATCCACATTTCCTAAAAACTCCTGAGCTTCGACTTCGAAGGTGACCGTTTTTTCAGAATTCTCGGCGATTTTAACTTTAAACTCTTTCTCCCCTTTCACCAACAGACCTTTTGAAGAGGAAAGTCTCACCGTGACTTCCGGACTATCCCCAGAATCTTTGACATTATTCGATACATTAGCTGACACGATCGCCCTGTCTCCGGGAGCTAACATTAAAGGAACGTTCGGCGATATAACGAAATGGCCTTTGACCAATGCCGATTCCGAATGTGCATCCATAGATTGATGGCCTACAGCGACCGCAATGACTTTCACTTGACCACTAAAATAATCAGGAATCGTTACCTTCCAGTTTTTCAACTGAGGTCCAATCTCTTTCACACCTGACCATAGAGCCACCGGCTTTTCTTGTTTTCGCTTAAAAGGATTAAGATTTTTTCCCAAAAGCGCCTCAGCTCCTCCGGCTTGCGAAGAGCGTCTTTTTTCTAAAAGTTCAAACTCCGGCAACAACAGGTCGAGGATCTGTTGTGTGGTGACTTCGAGAGCTTTCTTTTTATAAAAGTGAGACAAGGGATCCGGTGTTTGATATTTAGCGACACTTAAAATTCCTTGATCAATGGCAAACAAAACCACCTTTCCAATTCTGGCACTCTGATATCCAATATCGATCTGCGAACCTGGACGAATCAACTCTGGAACTTTCAATTCAATCTTATTGATTCGACTCGATTTATTTATTGAAAACGGAGCCACACCCACGCTCAGAGGGCTCATAAAAATCTCTTGAGAATTTAGGGAGCGAGTGAAGGTCACATTGACATACCCATTGCCTTCAAGACCTTTCGGGATACGAATTGTCTGCACGGAGGACGAGCTATCCGTTTGAAACCATTTATAGGCATAGACATCGTCTCGTTCGATAGTAATCAATCCCGCACCTTTATAAGGTGCGCGAATATTGACTTCAACAAGATCCCCTGGATTGTAGTCGGCTTTATCAAGTTTGACTTGCAGTTCGGCATTCTTTTCTAGATCCATCGACAGGTTGCCAGCACCCATAACACTGTATCGAACCCTATTTAACTCCATGCCTTTTTCATTTAAAATAATGTATGCATAGTCACCCGGCTCCTTCGTATCTAAAGACAGTCGAGATTCTTTATCAGCAACAGTCCAATCTTCTTCTGAAAGTTTCACTTCTTTTTCGACACTTTCATACTTGTAGGTTCCATTGCCTTGCTTTATCAAAGCCGAAATCGGTTTGTACTGAATGCGACGCAACTTCAACCCTTTAACGGCCAACCTTTTTAAATCAGGATCAACGGCCACTACGGCAACACCCATTTCACTGCCCTTAGAGAGATAGTTTAAAGACCCTTCCGGCTTGTAACCAATCAGGTAGTCTAAAGGAGAAATCAGTGTGGAAGTCGAAGCAATGACAGAACGTCCTCCCTCTGCTTCAAACCCCTCGGCAATAAAGTTGAGGTGGTAAGAAGCTGATTCATACTTGTCCAAGCCAAGATCAACGACCACCTCCCCCTTATCGTTGGTTGTCGTTTCTGCTAACTCCTCTTGGTAGCTTCTTTTTGAACGAAGGGGATCAAAGAACTGATACTCCTTTAAGGAACGAAAAGCAGGATAGCTCGGAGAAAGCGAAATTTCCGTCCGCACCTTTCGGTTCTGAGCGGGAGTTCCAAACAGGTTTTGTAGGAGCACGCTCCCTTTTAACTGGTCCGGCTTTAGCCAGCCTTTGTTGGGAGTTTTGGAAAATCGGGCTGTGATCTTCATCCGATCTGGCAAGAACTCCTCCACCTTGACCGTTAAAGAACCAAGATGCATTCGTCGATCTTCACTCTGTACCAAGTACAACCCGATACTGTAAGGGCCCGTCGGCCAAACTTCGGAAGTCTTCATCTTAAACTCCTGAAGACCGACATCCGTCAGCTTTAGGCGCTCTTTTTTAACTATAGAGCCTTTGGGGTTTCTGACCTGAACTTCAACAATTGTTTGTGCCTGACTTTTTCGCCAGTCCGAATCCTTGACGATAAATCCAGATCGGATCTCATCTCCAGGGCGATAGATTCCTCGATCTGAAAAAAGATAGGCTTGAAGAGAGCTTTCGCGAAAACGACTATAAACACCGCCGACATCAAATTTTGAAAAATTAAGCTGTGGCACCTTAGAGTTCAATGGCATAAATGAAAAGTCACTAGACGTCTCCACCGTCACTGCTATTGGGCTTTTCTCTCTACGAAAATCATCTAATGATTTAAAGCGCACCTGACCATTTTCATCTGTAAAACCAGAAACAACAGGAAGACCGTTTTTACCCATCACCTTCACTTCGGCACCGGCCACAGGTCGCCCTGAGCGAATGGATTGAACAAAAACCAATCTCTCTCCAGGAACAGTCTTTTTTAAGATCACCCCCAAATCGGTTAACAAAATGAGTCTCTTTGTACTTGGGGATTCAGCGTAATCATTCTCTCTATTCCAGCTTGTGGCCTCAAACAAAAACAGACCCTTTGGATTCCTCCCCTGTTGCTTCATGACCGAAGAGAAATCAAAATGAGTGTACTGCGACTTTCCCCGCCCGATATTAGGTAAACTTTCAATTTTGGAGATAGATTCACTGATATTTTCAATGTCGAAATTATAATTTTCAAAATCGATATCCGAAAAAGATCCCGAACTTTGAGTGATTAAATGAGCCAACTGGCTCGGTAAAACGCGATGAGCGGAAAACCGAACATGTCTTAAATCTCTTCCGACAATTGAGATCTTTTGCTGACCCGAAAGACTCAACAAGGACCCCTGAGACATAATGGTTAGCTCTTTTGGGAATTCTGGCACTCTTTGAGCTTGCGTAAAGTCTTTGGCCAACTCATAGCCACCAAAAGACTTAAGCCCTTTTGAAACCCAAATATATAAGGAGCGCTTCGGATCCACTGTGTACTTAA
>JAGRAG010000294.1 GCA_020435025.1 Bdellovibrionales bacterium
AGAAAGGGACTTCGGCATTTACACCGCTGGCTCATTATAAAACCGGTTGGTGTTATATAAATAAAACTAAATTTAAAGAGGCCTTACTTTCCTTTGAATATGTTCTTACATCTAGTAAAAATGTAGATCTTAAAGATCTACCGGAGCTGTATAAAAAGACTGACGTTCGTCGAGATGCGTTGATGGCTATGGTGTGGCCCTATTCTGAGATGAGCAACAAAGAGCTTACCAAAATGGGGCGAGGCCGCGTTGATACTCTTAAATACTTTTATCAATTGAGCCCAAACCTTCCCAGCTATGAGGCTGTTTTAATGAAATTAGCTCGGAGGCTTGGATTAAAACATCGCTATTTAGATACAACTCAAATTTATTTTGAAGTGTTGCGGATTACCGAAAATCTTGAACGTCGACTGGATGTGATCGAACGGCTTTATGTGAGTATGAAAAATACGCAGACAAGCTGGCCTGTTCATGGGTACGTTAGTGAAATCACAAAAACCATAGCCGACGTTGTTAATGACGAAAAATTAACTCCGGACCAGAAGAAAAAGGCCTTTCACGATTTCGAAATTTTTGCTCGAGATGTGGCGACCAGAAGCCATAAACGCGCTAAAAAAACCGGTAAAAAAGAAGATTGGTTATGGGCCATTCGCGATTATGAAACCTATTTATGGGCCTTTCCTGGTAATAAATATGAAAGAGCCATTGAGGTCAATCTTGCTGAAAGTTACTACTTGTCGGGAAATTTGATCAGTGCTGCAAAAATGTATGAAAAGATTGCCGATAAAGTCTCTAGTAAAAGAACAATGAAGGGCCTTTTGGAATCTTCCATTGAAGCCTATATCGGAGCAATCCGCAATCAAGCAAAGCTCAGTCGATTAGAAGTTACGGAAGTGCGTTTTGGTCTGAGGTCTGTTGGTGCTAAGGTCATCAAAAATTTCCCAAAATTAAAAAGTGTTCCTGATATACAATTTAATATTGCTCAAACTTATTATGATGAAAGAAACTTCCCTAAAGCGATTGCTCACTTTGAAAATTATATTGCTAAAAACCCCAATCACAAGAAAGTATCTATTGCTGCCAATCTCGTCTTAGATGCCTTTAACCAAAAAGAAGACTATAAAGGATTGGTCTCTGCTGGAAAGAAGATTCTGACTAACAAAAGCATTAGGGATGGTCGTTTAAAATCACAAGTTCGACAGATCATTGAACAAGCCGAAATGAAACAGGTAGAAGCAAAATCAGGTGCCTATGGCTCCAAGTCCTATGCTACAAATTTACTCAAATTAGCGCGTAAGTATAAAGGCTCTAACCTAGGAGACCGGGCCCTTTACGAAGCTTTTGTCGCCTTTAAAAGCAAAAAGGATCCTCAGGCCTATACGAGTGGCGAGCAGTTACTTATGCAGCATGGAAAGTCGAAATATGCTCAAGAAGTCGTGACAGCAATGGGACAGATGGCTCTTATCACTGCAGACTTCCGACGAGCAGCCCTTTATTTTGAACTTTATTTTGATAGGTATCGAAATCAAAAGGATGCCAAAGAGCTTTTAGCTTCTGCTGCTAAAATGCGTGAAGCTATGGGAGATTTTAAAATAGCCGGTGCCGATTATGAAAAATTGCGAATGAACTATGATGCTGCAAGAATGGATTTTCTTAGTGGCGATTGGACAGGTCTTCTTAGATCCGCGCCGAGGGCAGGAGGCTTTTATGCGGCTTACTGGGACGGTATCGCCACCTATCGGTTAAAAGGCCTGGGGTCGGCCCAGGGCAGCCTTAGAAAAGCCGTACAAATGGCTGGCGGAAGCTACGAGGAAAAAGAAGGAGCGGCTCATGCCCTTTATCTTCTCGCTGCGGGTGAGTTAGAAAGGTATGAAACCATTCGCATGAAAAGAGGCCAAGAAACGAAAGCCGTCAATAACAAGTCGGCCCAACTTAAATCATTAACGGCTAAACTCAATCAGGTGATTCAATATGGAAATGGTCGTTGGAGCATTGCTGCGCTTTATGGACTCGGAAAGGCCAATAGAGAATTTGCAAACTTTATTTTAAAGGCTCCTGTTCCAAAAGGCCTAACTGGAGCCCAGAAACAACAGTATCAATCTATATTAAAGCAACAGGCCGCCGGTTATGTGAAAATCGCTAGAGATTTCTTTCGCCAGTGTTTGGCGACGGCCAATAAGTTTGAAGTTCTCACCGAGTTCACTAAAGGCTGTGCCTCTATGGGCAAAAGAGATGTCGATGAGTCTTTGGATACGCGAATTGTTGCAGAATCACGAAGCAAGGCTCCTCCGGCAGCCAATGGAATTCGACAGAAGCTTTATGATAACTCTAGAAATACAGGACTGCTTGAGTCATTGGCTTTATCACACTTACAAATTAAAGATTATTCAATGACGGAGTTGATTTTAAGTCGAGCCATAGAGATCAATCCCAACTCCGCGTCCCTTATAGCTAAATTAGGAGTGGTAAAGATCTTTAAAAATCAGCTTCATGAGGCCCGAGATCACTTTAAAAAAGCCTTGCGTTTGAATAAAAAAGAAGGCTTAGCCTATAAGGGACTGGAAGCTCTTTATCGCCGGTATAACATTTCAAGCCGTCAAAAACAGATGGCGGCCAATTCCAAACGGTTCAAGGCACCCACTGCTTGGCTGCACCCTTGGATGAAGTAAAATGGGAGCTTTACTTACTTTGCAATTAGTCGTTTTTAGCACCCTGCTGAATCCAGTTAAAGATGGCCGTTTTCTCAAGAGCCGTTAAAGGGCCTGCGTTTCTAGGCATGTCATTTGTGGATATCGATAGATAGAGTTGGCTGGCACCAGGATTTCCAGGTACAACTTGAGTCAGGACATTGGCGTGACCATTTAAACGAACTCCACCAGATGCCTGATTGGTTCCATGACATCCCGTGCACTTTGGGGCAATGATATTACCATAAATTTGTGTAAACGTAACAGGTTGTGTCGCTCCACCATCTGTAGGTAATTCAGGAATCGAGCCACCGGTTGGGTCTTCCGGGTGTTCACCGATATCGCGAATCCAATCTGCCAATGCCAAAATATCATTTGCAGAGAGACTGACTTCAGGAGGCATTATCCCATCTATAACATCTAAATAAAGTCGTGATTGTTGAGGGTTCCCTGGAACTATGTAGCCTGTTTCAATGAGCATATTGATATTCATAATATCGGACATCTTGTTTTCAGCAGGAGCGTCCGTTCCATGACAACTTGTACAATTTGTAGATAACACGGCTTTTGCAGCAGCCTCCATTTCAATTGAACTGTAATCCACCTCTGTGCCTTGAGAATTATCATGGGAGGCGCAATTTTGATAGGGCAAGACGAGAAGCCCTAAAAGTATAAATGCAAAAATCGTTGTTCTCATACGTACACCTTTAATTGTTCTTTGCACCATCAGCGATCCATTTTTCAACTTCTTTTCTCATATGAGTAGGAAGAAGTCCCGTGAGTGGCATGGTATCTGTATTTTGTGCTTCTACATTCATCCTTACAAACATCTTACTGTTCACATCTCCGGGAATCAGTACATTGTGATCAATCATCTCTTTGTAATCCGTTAAATCATATCCGCCCCTTTTATCTTGAGAGTTATGACAGGCTAGACATTCATCATATAAAACTCCACCAGGTGACATCAACTGAGAAAACCTTAAGACCTCACTGTTTGGGTCAACGACAGGATCATCGTCAGGGATCACTATAGTCGACTTGCTCGCCGCACCTTTGATGGCTCCGCTAACAGTACCCAGTCGAAGAACCACTTTCTCATTAGAACCCGCCTTGATTTCATAACGATCGTCATCTGCGATAGTAACAGTAACAGTCTTTTCCACCTCGTTTGGCAAAAAGACCAGTGACATTTTATCGACTTTATAATCCCAATCATAGTTTTTAATAGTAACTGTATCACCATCCCCATTTCGGATCGTACGATCACTTGAGATAGCTGTCGCGTCCGTTGTGCCATCCACTTCTAGTCCAACCGTAACAGCATGGCTTGACACTGGAGCACTCAAGCGCACCTTAAGCGCCACTGTACCTCCCTCTCTAGAGGCTGTTTGGTTTGCAACTGTAAAACTAACTTCGGATGGAGCTGGAGGGGGAGGAAGGTCTGTAGTGTCTAATTCTCCAAAGGCGACGCCAATCACATCTGATGAGCGAAGCTCTCCCATGGCAACCAGTGCTCCTGAAGAAAGACTCACTCCCGTCCCTTCGCCTCTTCTCACTCCTCTTTCTAAATACGTAAATGTTGTTTCACCATCTACAAATTTGCCATTAATTCGAATTTTAACTCCACGTACTGTGAGGTCAAAAGTCGCACCTTTTAGATTCAAAGTAGGCTGTGATATTTTATAATATGGAAGATTGAGGGCGTTTCCTGTTTCAACCTTTATCGAAAAGATGGCTCCTTTTAAATCAGGAAAGTCTTCTGGTAGATGCATTAATTCTTGATCCAGCTTCCAACTGACAGTCACTGCCTTATCATCTACAGCACTGATGGCTTTACTACGAGAAAGAATCCATGTGCTCACATCCACAGGGTCAGAACTAGTATCACCACCACCAAGACACTTTGCTCTTTCTTCTTCCGCTCTTGACCATTCAATGAGAAGATCATTGACCTTTCCGTCTAAATGGCTTCCAGTATAGGGAGGCTGATGGCTCGGGTTTTTAGCATTACTTGCAATCTTTGAAAAACCGACAATTTCAAAAGCCTCCCATGCCACTTGCAGATTTTGGTCCGCAAAAGCTCCTTGTCCTGAACCACCATTGTTATGGCAGTTTCCACAGTTTTCTACTAAAAAAGGTTGAAAGGTAGCTCCGAAGTAGTTGTCTAAACTACATCCGGAGGCCTTAGAAAGGGATGTCATTCCAGAACCACCTTCGTGATCTGAAGAGCAGCTATTATAAAATACAGGAACCACACCCAATACAGAAATGAAGGTAATGATTCCTAATCTCTTAATCCAGTTCATAGCAATTCCCTTTTTGACAGTCCCTTTCTCTACATTTCAACTACGCAATTTTAATGATCTTCTCTAAGTCTGCTGCTGTAAACACTCGAGGAATAACGCTCTCTACGCTGCCTAACATTCCACTAAAAGACATGTAGTTAGCAAAAATTCCTGCAGCAGCCACTTCTGGAGATCCACCTGTTATGAATTTTTCATCAGCACTTTGCCCTTGAGTGTAATGTCCTAGTTGAAATCCAGTAGCTGAAGGCGGTCCACTGGGATTATAAGCAATCATATAGGCACAGCCGGCACCTCCATTATCAGAAGTCCATGGAGCTCCCGGAACATCTGAGATTGGAGCGGAGACACCGCCGTCCGTATAAACAACGATAAATCCTTTTTGGCCCATAGCTGCAAATGTTTGTAAAGTCTTACCGATCATCTCACCAGCTTGAGTGTCCTTTGTATCACCCGAGGTTCGCGTACCATTGTGGTAGTCATATCCACCCAAAGTTATGTTTCCAGTTGACGAATTTCCTTTTGCCACATTGTAGACAATGGAAGCAGATACAAAGTCTTGACTTCGAGTGTTTGAATTTGCATTGATTCCCCAAACAGCCGCGACTCCAGCATCTAATACGGGATTGATTCCGGGATCGTTCGTAGAAATCAAATCTGTATTGCTAATAGAGGCACACTGCAGAAGCTGCATTAGCTCTTTACCACCACTGACCGATGCAATTTTTCGGGCTTGGTGAGTATTCAAACGTTCTACCATTTTAAACAAACGCGACTTTTGTGATTTAGAGAGATTCGATAGAGATCCTGCGACTCCTATCGCTCCTTCAATGTTACTAAAACTAGAAATAGCTAATGGATTTGCAGGGGTGATGTAAGAAAAGTCGTTTCGGTTTCTTCCAAGTGTCGGAAGAATGCTTCCTTCTCTTCCCGCTTTGGCAACCATTCCGTCAATGTTGTATTTGTTTTGAGCAGAATCATCTCGCGTTCTTACGTTAACTCCAATAAATACGGAATTGGCTAATGTGGATGCCGCAGCCGTTGTTCGAATTCCAGCAAGTATACCACTCAGACCAGCAGCAAAAGGGGCTTGGTTAGCAAACTCTCTATCAATAGCAAAAGCATTTGTCGCTCCAAGACCCAATTTGTTATAGCTGCTCAGTGGTTGTCCACCAGCATCGTGAGGAACGAAGTTAGCAGAAAGTCCCGCTCCACCAGCAAGAGATATAGTCACTACAGGAGCAAGACTGCTGCCTCCAGCAGACGAACAGACTAACTCTTCTGCCTCAGCAACTCCAGCATTTGCTAGAACATTATAAAACGACGGTAGTGTCACAGAAGCCGCGAATCCAAGCAGTCCGGTTTGTAAAAAGTCTCTTCGTGTGACAGGCTTTTTGTTATGTAGCTTCTCAAAAGTTTCAACCTTTTCAGGAAGCTCTATGATTGATTTCTTTTTATTTTTCATTTTAAATCTCCTGATCCAGTTTAATTACATTTCAATCGCTGAAAGAGCGGATAAAATTCCAGTACATATTGAAAGAGCGGCATTTCGAGTCTCTGCAGCCGTATCTGCTACGCCCGAAGCAATGCCTGAAACCTCTTCAACAATGATATCTTCTTCTTCAGTATCTAAGTTGCGCTGCCAGCAGGAAAGCGACATTCTCAACATTGCATCTCTGATATCGGCCTCTCCTATTGAACTGGGACCTGCAGAGAAATTAAATGAAGGAAAGATGTTACGTTGGTTGGCACTCATCTCTGTTTCTAAATCAATAAGATCATTACAAACCTCACCAGCAATCGATGTTAC
>JAGRAG010000295.1 GCA_020435025.1 Bdellovibrionales bacterium
CTCCCATCACCACAGATAGAATAAGCTGCTGCATCGGCAATTTCTTAAGTACAATCCACCAAATCAACACTCCCCAAAGCCCTCCAAAAAAAGAAAGCGATATTACAGAAGGAACCCCAAAAGGTTGAGTCGCCGACATATTAAAAGGAGGAGAGGGAAGTATATCAAG
The DNA here is from genome assembly GCA_020435025.1 of Bdellovibrionales bacterium. Lineage (GTDB taxonomy): Bacteria > Bdellovibrionota > Bdellovibrionia > Bdellovibrionales > UBA1609 > JAGRAG01. Next base: position 170 of record JAGRAG010000295.1, read on the forward strand.
CACATACAACAACCCGACAAAACCTTGATGAAAGATAAGTGTTGCTAGAAATCCACTTAAGAAAGATAAGACCAATATTTTCTTCATAAAATACACCTTTTGCCGATTAGATCTATATATCACTCTTTGCGTGATTGACCATGAAAAAAAAGAGCTAAATTTTTTACGATTTAGCCCCCTTTTTTCCTTCAAATGACTCTAGTATTTACAAGTCAAATCGATCAGCTCTCATCACTTTTGTCCAAGCACTGACGAAATCATCTATGAACTTTTTCCGTCCATCGTCAGCCGCATAAACTTCTGCAATGGCTCTCAATTCAGCGCTTGATCCAAACACCAAATCCACAGGCGTAGCTGTCCATTTTTGTTTTCCAGACTTTCTGTCTATACCGACATATAGTCCACTTTGCTCGTCAGACTTCTCCCACTTAGTAGACATATCTAGCAAATTAACAAAATAATCTGCACTCAGAACTTCCGGTCTATCTGTAAAAACGCCATGTGATGTCTGGCCAGAATTCACATTTAAAACTCGCAGTCCGCCTAAAAGGGCTGTCATCTCAGGAACGGACAGACCTAACAAGTTTGCACGATCGACCAAGGCAGTTATGGGAGACATATAGTTATCTCTTCCATAGTAATTTCTAAACCCGTCGGCTTTTGGCTCAAGAACGGCAAAGGACTCTACATCCGTTTGCTCTTGTGTCGTATCGGTCCGGCCTGGCTTAAATGTAACGGTAACTCTAAACCCCGCCTTTTTTGCAGCTTGTTCGACTCCGACTGCTCCTCCTAAGACAATAATATCAGCCAGGGAAACTTTTTTACCTGCTCCCGTGGACCTGTTAAAATTGGCCTGGATTTTTTCTAATTGGGTAAGAACACGAGAGAGTTCTTTAGGATCGTTAACTTTCCAATCTCTTTGAGGCATCAGGCGAATTCTTGCACCATTTGCTCCACCCCTCATATCCGTCCCACGAAAACTTGCAGCTGAAGCCCAAGCCGTTTTGACTAAATCCGAAATACTTAGACTCGAATCTAAAATCATTTTTTTAAGTCTTGAAATATCAGCGGAACCAATCCGTTTATAGTTTGGATGAGGAATTGGATCTTGCCACGAAAGAACCTCTTTAGGAACCTCCGAACCTACGTAGCGAGATCGAGGCCCCATATCTCTATGAGTCAACTTGAACCAAGCTCTTGCAAATGCGTCTTCAAACTCTTTTGGGTTTTCCAAAAAACGTTTAGAAATTTTAGCGTATTCAGGATCAAACTTTAATGCGAGGTCCGTAGTAAACATCATAGGGGCATGTCTTTTTTTAGTATCATGCGCATCAGGAACCAATGCGGAAGTTCCTTCTTCGACAGGTTCCCACTGCGTTCCCCCACCGGGACCTTTTATCTTTTTCCAATTAAAGTTATGCAGGAATTGCAAATACTGCATGCTAAACTTTGTAGGCGTGGATGTCCAAGCTCCTTCCAACCCACTTGTAACTGTATCAACACCTTTTCCCGATCCACATCTATTCCTCCATCCAAAGCCTTGCTGTTCTATAGAAGCTGCCGTCGGCTCCACACCAACACATTCATCGGGACGTTTTGCTCCATGGGACTTTCCAAAGGTGTGTCCACCGGCTATTAAAGCAACCGTCTCTTCATCATTCATCGCCATATGCCCAAAAGCCGTACGGATCGCCTGCCCAGCTTTTAAAGGATCTGGCTCTCCACCTGGCCCCTCAGGATTCACATAGATTAAACCCATTTGAGTCGCACCAAATGGACGATCTAATTTGCCTTTAGTGTGACGCTGACTTGCTAAAAATGTTGTTTCTGGACCCCAGTAAACAAGATCTGGCTCCCAATCATCCGCTCTTCCGCCGGCAAATCCAAAGGTCTTAAAACCCATATCTTCTAATGCCACATTACCAGCTAATATCATGAGATCCGCCCAAGAAATCTGTCTCCCGTATTTTTTCTTAACAGGCCATAAAAGTCTTCTGGCTTTATCTAAATTAGCATTATCTGGCCAACTATTAAGTGGCTCAAACCTCTGCTGTCCTCCTCCAGCACCGCCTCGTCCATCAAAAATTCTATACGTTCCCGCACTGTGCCAGGCCATACGTATAAAAAATGGTCCGTAGTGACCAAAATCTGCAGGCCACCAATCCTGTGAATCCGTCATTACCTTTCTTAAATCTTCCTTAACTGCTTTTAAATTAACTTTCTGAAACTCTTTGGAATAATTAAATTTACCCCCATATGGGTTGGATTCCGCTGCATGTTGCCTAAGCGGCTCAAGGTTCACTTTATTGGGCCACCAAAACTGATTAGATTTGGCTTCACCTGGATTCTCAGCAGTTTTTTTCATTTGCTCTGACTGTCCGCTATCGTGCGATGTCGAAGCACAGCCGACCATTAAGATAGTCGCCGTGACTAAACTCATAAGTGCTTTCATTTTTTCTCCTATTTTTTCTTTCATTTCCACTTTCTGGTAACATCTTTTCATAAATTAACATTCCCCACATAACGCAGATTCCAATGGCGCATTTGATCTAAAGTCAGAGTCACATTGTATGTGAATCTAAATTGCCGATACTTAACACCATGTTAAAAAATTATCACATTCTCTTCATGTTTTTGATCACTCGTCCAATCGTCTCAGTTAGCTGTTAGTAAGACTTCCGCATCAACGAGTAAAAACAAAACTAATTTCTCCTCCTTCTTACTTGAATAAATATTTAATTATACTCTTTTGATATATAATAAATTTCAAATATCATATTAAAATCATTCGATAGTTTTTTTTTTTTTTATTCCAATTGAAATATTTAGCTTATTCGAAAGAAAGTTGTTATGATTTCTCTATGAACTGTTGCAAATGTCCCGGAAAACTCGTCTTGTTTAACAGCCAGAATCAATCTACAAGATTTGAATGGTGTTCTCTTTGTAAAGGGATATGGATTTCTCGCAATGATTTGTCCCTGATATTTTCTGGACAAACATCATTAGAGAAACTGTCAGATGGAATAATAAAAAATAAAATATCTCAGACATTTTCTTGTCCAGAGTGCGAAAAGGATTTGATTTCAGGAAGAGTTTTCGATTTAAAAGTCATTGTCGATTATTGTACTGGGTGCAACAAATACTATTTTGACGAAAACGAGCTCAATCAGCTTCTTACCGTGATCAAAGAATTAAAGTTGCCGAAGGCAAAAAAAATAGAATGGTCTCAAGAAGAAGTTATAAAATGTAGTGAGAAATGTCCAAGATGTGTCGATGTCAATTTATATGGAGCAAAAGATGAAACCCTGCCGTTCCATATCTGTTTACAATGCAACGGCGTCTCAACCAAAGTAGAAACTCTACAAACTCTTGCAAAAAAATCTTTATTCGGGCCAGCACTATTTGAATTTCGGAGAGGATCTGCCCGAATGGCTATTTGTCGCCACTGCCACCTCGCACAAGAGGCTTCAAATAAACATTGTATTCAATGTGGCGGCGATCTTAGAAAATTAACGTGCTTGGGCTGTGGCGGAGCGTATTCTGAATATCAGCACCAAAACCTAATCATTGAAAGATGCCAAATATGCAATGCCGTATGGCTAGATTCTGGCGAGTTTGAAAGAGTTCTAACACTTGTGCCGGATCTTAAAAAAGTCATTGAACAGGAGTTATTAAACGACAAACTTAATCAATTAAGACTTTCGAATTTTACTGATACCTATGCTCTGGCTATAGAGAAAGAACGAAGAGATTTAAGTCTGCGTTTCTGGGGACCATTTATCAGCTCTATCATCTTTTACTAAAAATAGTTTACGGAAAAACTTTGTCGACCTCTCGTTTGACTTTCGTTTTCAGAGAGGAAATATAAATTCCTAAAAATAGTAAAACCATTCCTAATAGTTGCTGGGATCCAAAAGATTCTTTGAAAATCAAAACGCCCCACAAAGTGGCACCGGCCGGCTGAATAAGTAATACCAAACCAGCCGTTGCTGTGCTCACCCTGGGAAGATTCGACGTAATTAACTTCCAACCACCAATATTGACTACGAGCCCCAAGGCTAATATCCACGGCCAATCAGAAAAATGTGGAACTTGAATTTCTCTATCAATGAATGACAGTAAAAATAAGACGATTGAACAAAAAAAGTAGACCCAAAATAATTTTTGTAAAGTGGACAACTCTGTAATTTCTGAC
>JAGRAG010000296.1 GCA_020435025.1 Bdellovibrionales bacterium
TTGTCGTCATTGTTATTATATTATTGATCAGTGCCGTCGTTGGCATAAATTCGTTAATTAATAAATACGAACGCGAAAGAGAGATCGCCCGCCTTCCTGAGGATATTAAAAAGATCGATCAAAATGAAATCCAAAGCGCTCAAGGAGACCTTCTTGGAGTCCGTCCTCAAGCAGAAAAAAATGAAAAGCCTCAAGATGGCAGTAACGATCCAAAACCTACCGAGGGAAATGTCCTCGTAGCTCCGGCGCCCGCTAAACCTAAAGAACATGTGACCAAAGAGGACGCTGAAAAAAAGGCCAAAGAAGAGGCTGATCGAATTGCGAAGATCGAGGCAGAGAAAAAAGCAAAGGATGAAGCCGACAGGCTGGCGAAACTAGAATCTGAAAAAAAGGCCAAAGAAGAGGCCGATCGAATTGCGAAGATCGAGGCAGAGAAAAAAGCAAAAGATGAAGCCAACAGGTTGGCGAAACTAGCAGCTGAAAATAAGGCCAAAGAAGAGGCAGAACAAAAACCAGCAAATACTCCTAAAAAAGTGGCTTTTAATCAAGAGCTGATTATTGAAGCCCTCGATAGAGTCACTATTGAGTTTCAAATCGACGAGCAAGCTGTACGAAAAATTACTTTGAAGCCCGATCAAATTCATACAATAAAGGCTTCAAAGTCGTTTTCGTTAAATGTCAGTGACGGTGGGGCGATTAACGTGATATTTAACGGACAAGACAAAGGTGTTCCTGGAGAACTAGGGCAACCAAAAAAATTCCGCTTCCCCTGAGAAGTCAATCCCATGCAGGACCCCACCAACGAAATGAATCTCTCAAAATCCAGCAAGACTTCAAGCAAAAGCATATCCGCATTACTTCTTTGGTGGCGCAGAACTGTCGAGTCACTTAAAACCTCAGGAGGTCAGCTTTCAGCCCTATTTTGGTTGTCTTTACTTGTTAAATTTTTTATTGCCTACATCTTTCCGCTTTCTTTTGACGAAAGTTACTACTGGGTCTGGGGACATCATTTACAGCTTAGCTATTTTGATCATCCCCCTTTTGTTAGCTGGCTCTATTGGCTTGGACAGCCTTTTGAGAATTTTGGACAATGGGTCCGACTGCCTGGAGTTCTGTTAAGTCACGCCACTCTTGCTGTTTGGGTTTTAGTATTAAAAACGTTCTTTAATGAAGAGCAGCTTTTTTGGTGGCTTGCCCTAGCCCTCTTAACTCCGCTTTTTGGAATGGGAGGACTGATTGTTACTCCCGATATTCCATTGATGTTTTTCTGGTCTGTTTCTTTGTGGGCCTTATTGGAATGCGAAAAAAAATCTTCCTTAAAAAACTACGCTTTTTTAGGGGCTGCACTAGGCGCGGGCTTTTTGGCTAAATATCATATTGTTATTTTTATTCCCCTTGGTTTTATTTGGCTCATTCAACGAAAGCGAATGGGAAAAGCAGAGATCCTACCTGTTACCTGGTCTATACTATGGTTTCTCATTGTCTGTTCTCCCGTCCTCGTTTGGAATTATCAAAATGACTTTGCTTCCTTTCGTTTCCAATTCAATCATGGGTTAGGAGAGACGCATTGGTCTCCTAACTGGCCACTTAAGTATTTAGTTGATCAGTTGCTCATCATTTTTCCTCCACTTTTATACCTTGTTTTAACGAAGAAAAATCACACCCATGCCTTTTTACTTAAAATCATGGCATGGGGACCTTTAGTTTTTTTCTTTCTTGCAACATTTAAAGCCGATTCCGAGGCCAATTGGCCAATTGCTGCTTATCCTGCTGTCTTGGCGCTTGCCGTCTTAAGCAACCCTGGTCGAAAGATTTTTAAAGGAACTTTAGCTTTTTGGGGTTTGATTCTTGGGCTTGTGGTCACCGAGGCAAAGTTTTCGTGGCTCCCAATTGAAAAAGCTCAGCTAAAGACCTCTGAATTTTTTAAATTTGAGCCGATTATTGAATATCTTAAAGTCCATCAAGAGATTCGACCTATGTATGCCTATAGTTTTCAGATGGCTTCAAAACTATATTATGAGCTAAAAGAACCCATTTATAAATTGTACGGAATCAATCGCAAAGATTTTTATGATTTTATTGGACTCTCTCGACCACATTCTTTTCCCTTTTACGTTGTTAGTGAAAAGCACTTCCCTCTTCCTCCATGGATCAAAGAAAATGATTTACAGATTGTCGAGACGTTTCCTGTTGGCAACCAATTTGAAATTTATAAGGTGGACCGTAAATGAAACGAAAGGTGATGTTAACATTTACAACTCTCGTTTTTGTTTACTTTATCTCGGGCCTTTTTATTAATCGCTACAACTTAGATGTTATCGACAATCGGTTGACGGTCACTCATCCTCATGAATACTACGATTACAGTGGAATTATTAATGTCCATACGAATCTGTCCACCGGAAGCGCGTCGTACACATCCATTGTCAATGCCGCTGAAGAGACCGGTTTAGATTTTATCTATTTTACAGATCACAACCTTTTTGACCCACCGAAGGAATTTGAAGGATATCACGACTCGGTTTTAGCCTTTGTGGGTGGAGAGTATAGTTACTTAAATACTCGGCTCTTAAATATTGGGGCCAGCCACAAAAAACACCTCTTAGGTTTAGGTCGATCTCAAGCCATTTTTGCCGATCTTCTTTCTCAAGAAATCACAGATGAAGAAGTTGGTGGATTTATTTTAGCTCACCCTCTCAAACCGGGATACCAATGGGCTGGGGCTTTCCCTCCGGGACTCGCTGGCATCGAGCTTGTAAATCTAAAGGAAATTTGGCGAACAGCATGGACAAAAAACCCGATCTCTTTTTTGTGGACTCTTTTTATTTATCCTTTCAACCCCGAACTCGCATATATTCGATTGTTTGATCCACCAGTTGAGCTGACTCGTTATTGGGATCAATTAAATCAAGAACAAAAGGTGATAGGCTTTTCTGGCGCCGATGCTGAAGCTCAAATCAAAACCCCTCTGGGCCACATGTTGAATTTTCCGTCTTATGAAGTTTTGTTTAATATCATGCGCAATCACGTTTTGCTGGCATCCGAGTTGACCGGGAATGCCAAATCAGACGGAGAAAAAATTTCTGCTGCTCTCTTAAAGGGACAATTTTATATGAGCCTTGATATTATGGCAGATCCCAGTGGTTTTAATGCCGTGGTGATAAACAAAGAAGGCCAAGAATTTATGATGGGCTCGGAAATTCCTTGGGAAGAGGGACTGAGCATTGATGTCCATTTACCCCAAAAGCCCAAGGTTCCATTTGAAACAATTGTGATTAAAGATGGATCCCCTATTGTTCTTTCTAATTCTCAAAATTCTTCGTTCATTCTGCATGGCCCGGGAGTCTATCGCATCGTCGTCAGAGTGATCCCGACATTCCCTTTACCGGATGGCAAAAAGTGGATCGAATGGATTTACACCAATCCCTTTTACATTCGTTAGTCAAAATTTAATAACCCGAGCCCCTTCATTGTGGATGAAGGGGCTCAGGTTATTAAATTTTGATGCTCCGTTTACACCATCAAGTATCTCAAATAACTCTTGCATTTAAGAATCCATTTTTTTTGGTAAAGATATTGAAGGAGTTGCTAATTTTTCATAAAACTATGTCATGATTTACATTGGATTTGACTTAGAAACGACGGGTTTTATTGCCGGCATAGACCAAATTGTTGAAATTGGGGCCGTGAAATACATCAATGGAGAAGTCGACTCCGTTTTTTCAACTCTGATTGATCCTGAAAAGCCGATGCCTGAAGCGGCTTCTAGAGTCAATGGCATCACTGATGATATGCTTGCAGGTAAGCCAAAAATTCATGAAGTTTTGGAACCATTTGCTGAGTTTTGTGGTGATGACGTGATCGTCGCCCACAACGCCATGTTTGATTATCAATTTCTGGTTGCAGATATCAATAAATACGAAGCCAAAGCTCCCACCGGTCTTATTTTAGACACTTTTGGAATTGCTAAAAAGATCCTACCCGGCCTACCTAACTACAAACTCGGAACTCTTGTTCAACATTTAGGCATCGAAGCTTCAGAGTTTCACCGTGCCGAAGTCGATGCTTCATATTGTGCTCAGCTTTTTGGTAAAATGATGCAAAAGGTTTCAAACGGCCCACACCTTCCACCCAATGAAAATCTCATCAGTTTAACCGGAAAGGCCGAGCTCCGCTTTCCACAAATCATTCCCCAGCCCAAACAACT
>JAGRAG010000297.1 GCA_020435025.1 Bdellovibrionales bacterium
TTTTTTTTTATTTGTTTCTGAGAGTCTCGAATTCCTTCAGCTTGGAGTGTGCATCTAGGAGTGAGAGCTTTTGGATAAAAGTAAACAACGACTCGTTTTCCTTTGTATTCTGAAAGAGAGACCGTCTTGCCATTTTGATCTTTGAGTTTAAATGCTGGTGCTTTTTTTCCAACGAGAGAGGGGCTCATAAATTCTCCTATCTAAAAATGGTAACAAGCCAATTATTTGTTTTACCGCGTCGACATATTGTCTTGGAAAAAGATAAGTATGGCGATCTCGGCACGACTCGAACGTGCGACCGTCTGCTTAGANNGATGCTCTATCCAACTGAGCTACGAGACCGCATAGAGCCTTCATCGATACGCTGAGACAATTAGGATGTCAACGATCTTGACGTGAAATCGAATAGAATAAAGGTAGGGCTAAAAAAGTTGCCCTCCTTTAAAACATATTATGAATTGGATTGGCTTGCTGGTTCGTGGACATTTTTACCAGTGGCCAACAAAAAGAGACCTATTAGACTTGATGCCAATGAGGCTATTAAAATTCCCATTTTGGAATAGACTTCCAGTTCCGGAGTCCCTAAGGCCAAATTAGAAACAAATAAAGCCATCGTAAATCCAATTCCGGCAAGAAAACCAACGCAAGCCATATGGCGCCATGTGACTCCCTTTGGAAGTTCAGCAACTTTCATCTTCACAGCTACATAACAGGTCAGTAAAACTCCGATAGGTTTGCCAGCGAGCAGGCCTAAGAAGATGCCTAAAGATATTGGATGTGCGGCTAGTTCGTGTAAGCCTACACCATGAATGGGAACACCGGCATTCACTAGAGCAAATAAGGGCATAATGATAAATGTCACCCATGGGTGTAAATTATGAAGAGCGCGACTCACTGGAGATTGCGCGCCTATCGAATAATAGGACAATTCGGAGAGGTGCGCCTCTGTTTCTTCAGAAAGAGCCGAGCTAAAATCCTTAGAGTCATCGACATCATCATTTATTTTCTTAGTAATGTCCGTAAATTTTTCGGCTAGCTCCGTTTCATTATAGTAGCTCTTTAGGGGGACTAAGAATCCGAGGATCACACCTGCAATGGTCGCATGCACGCCACTTTGTAAAACTTGATACCAGGCTACGATACTTAAGATTAAATAGATCCAACCGTTGCGAATACCCGAAGTACGGAAAATAAGAATCAATGCAAAGCAAATAGATGCTAAGCCCAAGGACTCGACGACAAGGTCACCTGTGTAGAAAAAAGCAATCACTAAGACAGCCCCCAAGTCATCAACGATCGCTAGGGCGAGTAAAAAAATCTTAACAGGAAAAGGGACCTTCTTAGACATTAAGGTTATGATTCCAATAGCAAATGCGATGTCGGTGGCCATGGGAATTCCCCAGCCCTTGGCGCCAATACCATTGTGATTGAAAATGGCATAAATGACGGCAGGAAAAACCATGCCACCAACAGCAGCTAACAGCGGAAGCGCCGCTTTTTTAGGCGAAGAAAGCTCACCAATGACCAATTCTCTTTTGATCTCCATGCCGACTACGTAAAAGAAGATCACCATCAGTCCATCGTTAACCCAGTAGTGAAAGGACCCTTCGAGTGTGAAATGACCAATGACGAGGCGCATCGGAGTGTGAATGAAGTGCTCGTAGACTTCTGAGTAGCCGGAGTTGGCCCAGATCATGGCAATCACGGAGGCAATTATAAGGACGATTCCTCCGGCGGATTCGATCTGCATAAACCGATTTACCGGACTGGAAATAGTTTCTAAAACTTTTGCAGCACGATGATTGATGACACGACGACGCAAACGCTTATTAGAATTCGATGCCATATTTCCTCCAACGAGAACCTCAGAATTTGAGCCACATTATCAGGTCCCAGAAGGCCGGGCAAGAAAGTCTCGTTGCGCAAACCCTTTCTTTGTTCTGTTGGGTCGGACCTACGATTCCTCGAAGTAGGCGGGTTTGAAAACTTCATCTTCTGTTTCTTCGTTTTCGATGCCTTCTTTGTAGGCAGTTGGATCAATAGAGAGCACCCATTTTTTGTATTCAGAATTGATGGTTTCAATATCCGTAGGTGGGAGGATGGGGCCAATATGTACGGTTAGGGTTCCTGGTTTAGGCAAGCGGCCCTTAGGCATTAACTTGGAGTTTCCTTCCAGATAGAGACATAAAATGGGAGTGTTGGATTTTAAAGAAAATATGCTCACACCTCTTTTAAACGGCTTAATGTATCCATCTTGTGAACGAGTGCCTTCTGGAAACAAGATCAACCAAATTTTATCGAGCCTTTTTAGAAGGGTGACACACAACCGTATGGCTTCGCCTTTTTTATCCTTTCGGTCGATGGGAATGGCTCCCAAACAGTGCTTAGAGAAAAAAGTAAACCAGGGATTCGCAAACCAATAGTCCTTTGCTGCTGTAATATAAAGATGTAGCCAGTAGGCAAAGGGTATTGCTGCAGCTATAGAAACGGCATCCAGGTGGCTAGCATGGTTGGAGATAACAAGGAGCCTGGGATGATCCTTAAAGATCTTTTTGAAATCACCTTTGACTTTCAGACGAATCAAAAATCGAAAGGCTAAGCCATTTAAAAAAAAACGCCACAAAAGTCGAAAGAACCAACTCATTAAGTCGAAATGACGAGTGAACAGAGGAAGGTGCTTCAAATGTGAAGGCAACTTGACCCATTGTTCGTTTTCATAGTTCCAAGTTTTCATTTATAAGCTCTCAGCAAAATCTGCATTACATAAAAGAAAACGGGAGATACGAAAATCAACTTATCAACTCGAGCGAGGATATCATCACGACCGATAATGAAAACACCGCTGTCTTTAATGTCTAAATCTCGGCGGATGACTGAAACGGTTAAATCACCAAATCGTCCTAAAAGGGTTGCGATCAATCCAGAGGCAATCCAGAGGGGCTCTTCGCGGATGGGCAACATGTGTCTGAGTCCCCAAGCTAAAACCATTGTAAATAAAAGTGAGACTAAAACGCCTTCAATGGTAAACTGCGAGGAAATTTTTTGAAAGAGTTTGCGTTTTCCCCATAATCGGGTTGTTGAAAGGGAAATGAACTCACTGAATTCGGTAAGAATGTAAATATACATCGCCATATAGATTCCGCCATCCAAATAGGCCACACGTGCCATATGTAAAAAGGACCAGCCAAAAAAGATAAAGGCGACTAAAGAGAGTGAAATGTATTGAAGCATTCGTGAATAGGAATTTCTTAGGATTGGGATAAAAAAGAGGGCGCCTGCGGCGATCATAGGCATCATGTTATAAAAGCGGTCCGCTTCTTGAAAGTGAATGAGTAGTAAAAGTACTATCTGAAGCCCGTAGGTCAGCCATACGAACCAGCTTCGATGATACATTCCTGTCATTCTAAAGAAGGTTTTCGTTCCAAATATAGAAAGCAGTCCGAGTACGATAATGGGGCCAGGAGATGGAAGGCCGCAAGCTAAAAGCATAAAAGGGGCAGCAAACAGCCAGCTATTAATGCTCGCTTGGGCCCGGGCAGTTTTATCGGTAATGAATTTTTTTAGAAAATAAATACCAATTCGACAGACAACCAAAAACAAAAGGACTTCGCCGACAGTCTCCCAGTAAGCCCGGTCGTAAAATAAACTGCCTTCCATCTAGGTTCTCCACTCAATCTGATGATCTTTAATTTTTTTATACAAACTAGAGCGAGAAATTCGTAAGACTTTGGCCACTTCGTCGACATCGTCAATTTTCTCGAGGCACTGAGCAATGACAAGGGCTTCATAACTTTCCATAAGAGCCGGTAAGCCCACTGAGAAATCAATTTCACCAGTGGCTGAGGAGAGTCCGTTTGCTGGGTGAATAATAGAGAGCAAATCCTCTCTTCTCAATATAGGAAGGGGGGCACTTAAAACCAATTGTTCGCAAACCCTTTTGAGCTCCCGAACATTTCCTGGCCAGTTATAAGACTCCATTGTGGCAATGGCGTCTTCGGTCAGCTCTTTTTTCCTATAGGGATCTTTTGAAAGAAAAAACTGCGAAAGAGTTACTAGATCCTTTCCTCGTTCTCTTAGTGGAGGAAGTAAAATCTTTTTTCCATTGATTCTCCAGAGGAGGTCTTCTCTGAATTCCCCTTTTTCAACCATGTTTTCTAAATTTCGGTTGGTGGCGATAAGAACACGTGTTTGAACTGTGACACTTTCTTGAGAACCGACACGTCGAACTTCACCAGTTTCTAAAAAGCGCAGTAGTTTCACTTGCAGAGGTAAGGTCAAGGCTTCGATTTCATCTAAAAAAAGATCCCCGCCGTGCGCGGCTTCCGCCAGTCCCATTTTGTTTTGATCGGCTCCCGTAAAAGCACCTCGGACGTGGCCGAAAAGCTCAGACTCGAACAGATTCTCGGGAATGGCAGCGATGTTGACTCTTAAAAAAGGCTCTCGACCCTCCTGAGCATTGATCAAATGAGCGGCAACCTCTTTGCCTGTACCAGATTCACCTTCAATAAGTATGGGGCCAGGCTCTGCTTTTAAAAGTGCGATCTGCTTACGAACCTTATCAGAAGCTTCACTTTGTCCTACCCAAGGCGTTAGCGATCCTTTACTTCTTTGGGTGGCGTTTTGCAGAAGCCAAAGGGCTTCTATTTTTTCTAATGTTAAATTGATCTCTTCCGGATTGAGTGGCTTAGCTAAAAATCGGGAGGCTCCAGATTTAAGACAGCGTTCCATCAGATCACGATCTAAGTTTCCAGAAATTGCAATGATTTCTACTCGGGGATCTTTCTTTCGAAGGGTTTCGATGACGCCAGGACCTTCTGCATGATCCATATTCCCGGTCAGATGCATATCTACAAATACGGCAAGAAATGGACCCTCTGGAATTTCATGAGGAGCATTCACTCCGGTCACATGCCAGGACTTTGAAACCGACATCTTTATAGACTGAATCACTAGGTCGTCGTCATCAATGACCAGTAGTCTTTGTTTTGGATCCATGACTTCTCCTAAAGTTCACCTAACTCACATGCCACAAAAGAGGGCAATTTTTTAGGTGGATCGTTGCCAATGAAAGAGTCAACAATAGCGTTTTTCGATGTGATAGACAATATTCAACTTTTTGCAAACGGAACGGCTGCCGTTTACGTTTAAAAAAGATAAAACTGCTGGTTTTAAATGAGGAGTCTTGGTAGGTTACGCTTCTTGAAAGGATAGGTTCATGATTCAGAAAACACCAAAAGTTTTGTTGTTAGAAGGCATCCACACTTGCGCGGCGGAAAGACTGCGGTCCGTTGGATACTACGTTGAAGCGGAGGGGCATTCGTTAAGCGGTCAAGAACTAGTAGATCGTGTACAAGGTTTTGATGCGTTAGGAATCCGTTCCAAGACTCATATGACAGAAGAGGTGCTTCAGAAACTTCCTCAGCTTCGAGCTATTGGGGCTTTTTGTATTGGAACCAATCAAATTGATTTGGAGTATTCTAATAAAGATGCGACGTGTGTGTTTAATGCTCCCTACGCGAATACACGAAGTGTTGCGGAATTGGTCATCGGGGAGTTAGTGATGTTGGCTCGAAAATTGGGAGATCGGAGTTCCGCGGCTCACCGAGGTGTTTGGATGAAATCAGCCGCTGGATCAAATGAAATCCGTGGCAAAGTGCTGGGTATTGTCGGCTATGGTCATATCGGAAGTCAGTTAAGTATTTTAGCAGAGGCCATGGGGTTAACGGTTCTTTATTACGATATTATTAAAAAGCTTCCTCTTGGAAACGCTCGACCAGTTGATACTTTTGAGGAGCTTTTGCAACAAGCTGACTTTGTCAGCTTTCATGTTCCTGAGACTCCGGAAACAAAAGGTATGATGGGGGCTGGAGAGTTGGGTTTAATGAGAAAAGGTACGTACTTGATCAATGCGAGTCGCGGTACGGTGGTTGATATTCCTGCCTTAAGTGCTCATTTAAAAAATGGACATCTTGCCGGTGCGGCCATCGACGTCTTTCCGAAAGAGCCGGCTTCCAATAAGGAACGTTTCGAGTCTGAACTTCAAGAGTTAGAAAATGTTATTTTGACACCGCATATCGGAGGCAGCACAGAAGAGGCGCAGGCAGCCATTGGTTTAGAGGTGGCAGAGAGTTTTATTAACTTTTTTGAGAAAGGCTCAACAATCGGCGCTGTAAACTTTCCAAACTTAGATGCTCCGCCCGTTGAGGAAGTGCCTCGAATATTAAACGTCCATCTCAACACGCCAGGGGTTCTTGGGAAAATCAATAGTATTGTCTCAGCAGCAGGTGGGAATATTCGCCGCCAGTTTTTGTCGACGGATGCTCATATTGGTTACCTTATTATGGACATGGGTCGAAGTGACGTGGATAGAGTGGCGAGCGAGATTTCACAGTTAGAGACGTCTTTAAGAACACACATTATTTTACCGTAATATATAATTGGTATTGGTCCTCCTTATTGGCTATCGGTTCATGAAGCGATGCGAAAACTAAAGGTCGGAATTTACCGGATCTTTCGAATTTCAAAGGAATTCATTGCTTTTTTCACAGACGATGGCATTAGTAGGTGTCTTGTTGATTTCATTATATAGATGTCGATTTTGGAGGAATCATGTTGTTGAATTCGGTGGCCTATGCGACAGGTGAAGCTGCAGGTGAAGCAGCAAAGCAACCTACTTTTATGGATCAGCTTCCTATG
>JAGRAG010000298.1 GCA_020435025.1 Bdellovibrionales bacterium
GAAGAAGTTATTAATATTTGTAGCCAGAAGACAGGTTTTGTTGTTTTAACTGGAAAAAATGATATCGGAATGACTTTGTTTTTAGGTTCTCTTGTTGGGCACATTAATAAAACACTCAACCGACATATTGTGCTGATAGAAGAAAGAAAAAGTTATACTTATAAGCCCATAAAAAGTCATATCACCCATTTTACAAAAGGGGTGCAATATCAAACGACAGACGCGGGCATCTTGGGTGCGACTCTTATTGATCCCGATGTTTTAATCCTAACCGGAATAGAGGACGACCGAGCTATCGAAGCTTTGTTTAAAGCATTAGAACTAGAAAAACTGATTATCGCTGTTAACTTTGCAGAAAGTGCTTATGAGGCTATACGCAAGTGGATCAATCTAATGCCCGAATCTCGCAGAGATTACACAAGAAACTTTCTTGCAAAGAAGTTGTCCTTAGTGTCCTGGTATGATCGAGAGATAGATTCCGAAGATAAAAATGTTTATTTTTATTATAAAACACTTATCATTGATGAGGACGAAAGACAGAAGATTCGAAATGATAACGTTAACGGAAATTATGTTATCACTGCTAAATCATCTATTGGTGTGACACCGAAGGAAGAGGTCGAAGCGCCTTTATCTCCTCCGCCTCTTCCCGATGAAATTGAAGAATCTGAAGGTCCTACGCGAATTCGCCCGAGAAGTTCTATGGAACGTACTCAAGGGGGGGTTATCGAGACAAAAGTAGAAGAGGTAGCTGTTACTGAGTCCCTGGTTTCCTCTCACGAGGATCAAATGTTTCAGCAGATTGAGGATGAAGAACCAGTTGATCACGGGGACTCTATAGAAGTCACTATGATTCAATCTACAGTGACTAAGACAAAAAGTGATAGCGGAATCTCCGTGCCTAGTGATTCACAGTCCGGTATAACGTTTTCGAAAATTAATTCACCCGAAAGGGCAGAAGCCGAAGACTCTTCTAATAAGATAGCTAATGAAGAGTTAGAAGAGGATACGCGAATTAAGCCTGAAGAGAATGTCACCCAAGTTGGTGGTGGGCTAAATATAGATCAACTTGATAAGCTTCTAGAAGATGCTAAAAAGAAGAAGTCTAGCTAACTAAGGTCGGCGCTGACATGACTGTCTTTTAATAGCTGTTTTGCATGCTTTAAGCTTGTCTGACTGATTTTTTCCCCAGATAATAAGCGAGCGAGCTCTTGAATGCGCTCGCTTTGCGAAAGGTCCTGCACATGCATGTTCACCCCTTTCTTAGAGGGCTCTTTATGGATGTAAAAATGACTATCAGCAAAAGCTGCGACCTGTGGTAGATGAGTGACACAAATCACCTGCTGTCCTCGGGCAATAGAGTTCAATTTTCTGCCCACTTTCTCCGCCGTTTCTCCGCTAACTCCTGTATCGACTTCATCAAAAAGAAATGTTCGAGGAAAATTTGAACGACCAACAATAGACTTAATGGCAAGCAGAATACGACTCAATTCACCCCCACTGGCAAACTTTGTTATAGATCGAAACTTCTCAGATTTATTTGTTCGTGTAACAAACTCGACTTGAGTGCTCCCATGCGAAGTCAAAACGCCTTTTTCAGCATGAACTTTAAAGATTAAGCCTTTCATATTAAGATCCTTAAGCTCATCATTGACTGTAGAACTCATTAGGTCTGCTGCCTTAGTGCGGATTTTGTGGAGTTTAGAATCAATTTGTTGGATGGAGTCTTCCAGTTTGGTCTTGGTTAAACGGAGTTCCTTTAGTGAATCATCGGATAGCTCAATAGATGAGATCTCTGTTTCGATCTCTGACTTTGTCTTAAGTATGTCGTCGACAGTGGCTCCGTATTTTTTCTGAAGAAGGCGCAATTGACTGAGGCGTTCTTCGCACTCTTCTAAACTATCCGAAGAGAGTTGAAAGGACTGCTCATAGTCACGCAATTCAAGTGAGACCTCTTCAACTAAAGATTTTGCTTGGTAGAGTCCTTTTACACGATCTACAATTTGCGGATCTGACTTGGAGAGATCTTCAGCTCGTGAAAGGATACGATGGAGAAGGCTAACGAGTGCTTCTTCCCCACTGTAGAGTTGATACTCAGTTTCTTGAGAAAAATTAAGAAGCTTATTGGAGGCTTTCAATTTACGAACGGTTTCCTCTAATAGGGAGTCCTCCCCAAGTTGAAGTTTCATAGATTCGATTTCTTCTTTTTGATAAGTAAGAAAATCAATTCTTTGAGCCCGAGTTCGTGTTTCCGATTCAATGGATTCAATTGAGCGCAATGTTTTTTGCAACTCCTTAAATTGGCTCCAAAGTTCATTCCGTAACGACCAACTGTTTGCATAGGAATCTAAAAGATCTAAATGATACTGCTTTGACTGAAGATTGCGATTGTCATGTTGACCGGTCATTTCAATTAGGGGAATGGAGTGTTCACTTGAAAACTCAATCAAGGGTGCAACAATTTTACGAAGACTGCTTAATGTGGAAAGCGCACCGTTAAGATAAATGCGGCTTTTTCCAGTTTTAGAAATCACTCGTCGAACAATGAGTTCTTCTGAGTCTTCGTCGATGCCCATATTCACTAACTTGTCTTTGACATCAGGTCGTTCAGAAATATCAAATGATCCTTCGATCGTGGCTTGATGGGCATCGTCTCGAACGGATTCTGTCAGTCCCTTTTCTCCCATTAGAAGAGAAAGGCTTTTTAAGAGAACCGATTTTCCAGCTCCGGTTTCACCACTTAAGATATTTAGGCCTTCTCGAAAAGAGATATGAATATTTTCTATAATGGCAAAATTGGAAACTTTTAAATCGAGTAGCATATAACTCCTTTAGGCTCTCTCTCCAAATTTTAATTTTTCTTTTAAAAGGTTAAAGTAATTATGAGTAGGCCTTCTTAAAACGTAGTGCAGATGTCGGCTTTTGCGAATGACAATCTCATCACCATATTCAATTTCAAGGCCATGCTGTCCATCAACTGTCAAGATAGCCTGTTTTTTGGGGGTCAATAATCGGATGATTAAGTCCATTTGAGCCGGAAAGACAATAGGCCGATTGGTTAAGGCGTGTGGGCAGATGGGCGTCACCACGAGGGCATCGACTTCGGGATGTAAAATGGGACCGCCGGCGGCTAAGTTGTAAGCTGTAGACCCTGTGGGGCTTGCAGCGATGACACCGTCGGCTTTGATTTCACAGATAACTTGCTTGTCATCAAACAAACCTAAATGTAACAAGTGACTCCAAGGTCCTCGTTCGACGACGATATCATTCAGCGCTGTCATCTGTTTTAGAGTTTTTCCTTTCCTTTGAACAGACAGTGACAAAAGAGTGCGTGGTCGCATCTCCATCTTTCCATCTAGGGTGTATTTAACGGTATCGTAAAGTTCTTCAAGTTTGACTTGTGTTAAAAATCCTAAGGAGCCCATGTTGACACCTAAAATTGGAATTGAACGGCCTTTGAGAATACGAACAGCTTCCAAATAAGTACCGTCCCCCCCAAGAACAACGACTAAATCACACTTATCTAAATCACTAGTTGTGGCTCGTTTGATCCCTTTGGCTATGGCCTGCTTAGGGTGAGAAAATACGGTGAGACTTTGCTCCTTTAAAAAAGTGGTTAGCTCCAGGGCCACTTTTTGGGAAGCCTCAGACTCTGTTCTATAAACGATCAAAAGGTGTTTCAACTTTTTGTTGGCTTTTTTCAAAGTTGAAGTTTTCTTAGATTGTGTACTCACGCGATTCTTCTTTACTGTTTAGATAAATTGATCTCTTCTCAAAAGGGCATCGGGATCGGGTTCTCTTCCTCGGAAGCGTTTATAAAGCTCCATTGGATGTTCCGAACCTCCTTTTTCTAAAATATTTTTCTTAAAGGAAGTGGCGACTTCTTTGTTATAAAGGCCCTTTTCTTTAAAAAGCTCAAAAGTGTCGGCGTCAAGTACCTCGGCCCATTTGTAGCTATAATATCCGGCAGAATAGCCCCCTGCAAAAATATGACTGAAATTACAGGAAAGATTTGTGCCTGGTACCTCGGGAACAGCATTAAAGGGGGTCATCACTTGGCTTTCATAGGCAGGGACATCATCAACTCCGGAAGGGTCTAATGCATGCCAGGCGAAGTCTAACTTGCCTAGGGAAACTTGTCGCAAGGAAGTATACCCCGCCTGAAAAAGAGAGCTGTTCTTTAACTTCTGAGTCAATTCTTTAGGGATGACTTCGTTGGTTTGATAGTGCTTGGCAAACAACGAAAGGGTTTCATGCTCTAATGTCCAATTTTCCATAACCTGAGAGGGGAGCTCTACAAAGTCCCAATAGACACTTGTTCCTGAAAGACTGCGATAATGACACTTAGATAAAAGTCCATGCAGAGCATGACCAAACTCATGAAACAGAGTTCGAACCTCGTCGTACGTCAACAGAGAGGGTTTGGTCGGTGTTGACTTTG
Organism: Bdellovibrionales bacterium; assembly: GCA_020435025.1. Classification (GTDB taxonomy): domain Bacteria; phylum Bdellovibrionota; class Bdellovibrionia; order Bdellovibrionales; family UBA1609; genus JAGRAG01. Next base: position 4,442 of record JAGRAG010000298.1, read on the forward strand.
TAAAGTTGCAGACAATCACCACATGAGGGCGCATCACTTCGCCCATAAATAGCCCCTGACGATAGATGTTTGTCATCCATGCTCCGCCTCGTTTACTAGAACGTGGGAAAAAGTCCGCGAAAAAGACACCTATAAACTCATTGGTTTCTTCGCTGTAAACGTCGTAGGTAGTGACTTCTCCGTGATACGTTGGATAGTCGGAGCTTTTTTCAAAACGAATTCCGTAAAGTCGGCGAGCGTGTTCAAAAGCACCGGCGATCACATTTTCTAACTTAAAATAAGGTCGAATTTCTTCTTCGTTAAAGTGATACTTTTGTTCCTTTAATTTTTCTGAATAGTATGAGAAATCCCAACGTTGCAAAGTAGAAGGACCTTGTTGAGAGTTTACGAACTCTTGCAATTCCGTAATGTCTTTTTGAGCTGCGGGCAAAGAAACTTCGGCGATACGGTCTAAAAACTTGTGAACCTTTTCAGGGGTTTCGGCCATACGTTTTTCTAAAATAAAGTGAGCGTGAGTGGGGTATCCTAAAAGTTGAGCTCGCTGAAATCGCAACTTTGCAATTTCTTTAAGAACCTTTTGGTTATCGAATTCCCCTCCAAAAGAACGAGAGGCATAAGCTTTATAGAGTTTCTCTCTGAGTTCTCGATGATCGGCGTACTTCATAAAGGCCAAATAACTGGGAATATCTAGAGTGAAAAGCCAACCCTTTTCATGGCCTTTTTCTTTTGCGGCATGTTCGGCAGATTCCAGAGCGGATTCCGGTAGACCGGTCACGTCCGATGGATCCGTAAGAAGCATCTCAAAAGAGTTTGTGGCTTTAAGGAGGTTCTCGGCAAATTTGGGGGTCAGTTCTGAGAGACGTTTGTCGATTTCCCGAAGAGTTTGCTTTTTGTCTGCATCTAGCAAAGCACCATTTCTTTGAAAGTCTTTGTAGGTGTTTTCTAATAAAGTAGCTTGTTCCGTCGAGAGTGTTAGTTGCGCTTTCTGATCATACACGGATTGGACACGCTTAAAGAGCTCTGGATTGAGTGTGACGTCATTACTAAATTGAGATAGAAGTGGACCGATTTCTCCTGCCAACTTCTGCATTTCCTCATTGGAGTGAGCAGAGAGCAACTTGTAGAAAATAGTAGCTACGTAGTCGAGAGGTTCACTGAGGTTTTCGAGGGCCTCAATAGTATTTTCGAAATTAGCCGATTCAGAGTGATCAACCACTTTTTCAAGTTGGCGTTGAGCCTGTTGAATGGCTTCTTTTACAGCGGGCAAGTAGTGCTCATTTTTAATTTCATGAAAAGGGACGGCTCTATTTTTTAGAGTCGATACGGACAGCAATGGATTGGATGTATTTAAATTCGTCATAGGAAATTCATATCATAGTCGATATTATAAGGGAATTTCAGAGCCCTCTGACACCAAGCTCCCAACTTTTGGTGACAGACATCTTTCAGAAGCGTTCCAACCCGCTCAGTCTATCCGATTGATTCACCCTAAAATGGTGACAGACTCCGAATCTCCAAAAAAAAAGCGCCGGGTTACGGCGCCTAAATACGGAGAATCTTTAAATTTATTGTTATAGGCAAATACCCCAAGATACGCCAGCGCTGACCCAGCCAAGAGTTCCACCAATATTTCCACAGTGGCACCCGTTGTAGGTTGTTCCCACACGGCACGCTTGATAGACGTTTTGGTACCCGCCATAGTAGAAGGGGTTTGTAGGGTAATAGTTGTAGTAGTTATAGAAGCTGGAAACGGTGAAACCACTTACACATTTAATAGTATTGATTCCAGGAAAGACCACGGCATAAAAGGTAGGTCCATAGGCTTGTTGACAGATGGCCGTGGCTTGAGAATAGTCATAATTACTTCCACCAGTATAAAAGCCATTATTTAAAAAGTTGTTAGTACAGGTTCGTCGAATTCCTTGAGCGTCGGTCCAGAAGCCTTGGTTCAATTCCGCCTGAGTGCAAACGTGGTTTACATAGCCATTGTCATAGCAGGTTCCATTGTAACCTATATTCGGGTTATAGCAGCTTACTTGAACACCATTAACAATTTTGTACCCTTGATTGATTTCTGCTTGAGTACAGGTATTTAAATAACCGTTGTTTCCATATCCATAGCCGTTATTATATCCGTAGCCATTGTAGCACTGTTGGTTGACTGGCGTCACAGCGGCTGGAGCGGCATCTCCACCACCCTGATCACACGCCACAAGTGCAGATAAAAGGCCCAAACTCATTAGAATGGTTACCCAAAGTCTCATTTCATCCTCCGTATAAAAGTATATTCATTAGCATCTAATTCCAATTCACATGCCATCAGGCCGATTTCATAAATATATGAAATTACATACAAATATGTATGTCACTAGGACATTTTTTGGCAATTTTGCACTCCAGTGCCATTTTTCGGTCCTTCTAAGGCAATGTTTTTCAACTGATTATATGAATTGGGACGGTAGCGAGCTCGAAAACGCGACTTTGAATGAAACTAGGAAATTATGAGTGACAGACATCGAATATTTATCGGCTGATTTGCGGTCTTGTTGGTTACTTAAGTTGTGTTATGGGTCATTGATTGCAATAAATGAAGCTACAAGTCATTCTTAGAAAGATATGCGTATTATTTGGACCTTCCCATTTTTATTGTTTCTGATTGTTACGGCAGATGGAGCACCAAATTTTAAAAGTGCCTCCACTAATAAAAAAGGACTTTATCTTGTAGATGGCGTTTTTCAAGGTGGCC
>JAGRAG010000299.1 GCA_020435025.1 Bdellovibrionales bacterium
TGAGAGTGTGAAAGCAATGAATTATGTGGTTACTCAGATTGAAGATCTAAACAAACGTTTGGCAGTTTCACCAGACACCACCTTATTTGCCAAGGGAAAATCCATCATCAGCAAAATCGATTCATTGAAGGGCCAGTTGGTTCAGGAGAAACAGAAGACTTTTCAGGATGTAATTAATTTTCCTAATCAATTGGATGCTAAGATCAGACATATCCAGTCGCTAATTGACGAGTCCTATCCACCAGTCACATCGGGGCAGACGACACGGGCTACGGGTATACTTGACGATTGGAAAATGAAAAAGGATCAGTGGCTAGACATTCAGGCCAAAGATGTGGAACAATTTAATGAAGCCATTGACCGGTCGGATCTTCCTTTTATAACCACTAAAATTCCAGAAAAGAAAGGAAAGATAAAGCCTTAACGAGGTATTTTTTTTTTCCCCTTGATCAATTTTCGCTCACTCTTTTCAGTTCGGGCACAACAGGTGTAGCCAAACCCGTCACTCAGTCTTTAAAGATGATCGAAGCGAATATCAAAAATGCCATTGAATGCCAAAGGCTCAATAAAGAGGATCGCATCTATACTGTGAGCAGCGTGGCTCATGCGGGAGGCATTCATGCCCAGACCGNNCAGACCTTAGCTGCTTTGTCGGTGGGAGCAGAGGTCTTGATTGCGCCGTTTTCTGCTTATCGATTTTTAAAAGAGGCCCCTCTTTTTTCGGTGACTCATCTCGTTCCCCAGCAGATACGAGCTCTGAGTTTAACGAAAGGATGGAAGGAATTTAAAAAAGGACAGCTCCGCTTAGTGATGTGTGGTTCGGATTGTGTCGAGAAATTTATGGTGCAAATTTTTGTCGAAAAAGACATTAATTTTATCGTTAACTATGGGATGAGTGAGGCGGGGCCCATCATTTGCAACAAGCTTTTTAAAGACCTATCCGAAGTCGATTTTGTTTATGAAAAGGGAATTCCCCTTGGTGATCGGTTTTGGTGTGAACAGCAAATCGTTGAAGGGGAACTTTTCTTAAAAGGCGATCCCATTTTTAAAGAAGGTTGGTTGGCTACGGGAGATCTTGTAGCACAGGAAAAGGACCTGGTGTATTTTATGGGAAGAAAGTCATGTTAGAGGTCCGACCACTCATCGACCCCGGAGATCCCCAACTTTTGAGATTTTTAGCTCGTTGTGCTGAGGAAGGTATTATCAATAATTCCTCTTTAAAAGCGATTAAGTTCTCACAAATGCAAGGAGAATCGGGCTGTCTTTTAGGTGTTTTTAAGGATGAGGCTATGATCAGTATGGCGGGAGCACATCCCTTGACCGGTGATTTTCAGGGGGCTTTTAGAGTCCTTTTTAGAGGGGCGACTCTTCCTGAATGGAGAAATCACTTTCCTTTTTTAAATAAGGACCATATGAATAGTTTGCCGTTTTCAGTCTTATTGCCTCACCTAATCTTATGGTCCTTAAAAAGAAAAGCTCAAAAATTGGTAATTACCACCAATGTGGACTTTAAGACGACTAAAACTTCAAACACCCATAGGTTGATGCAAAATTTAGAAAAAAGAGGCCTTGTGACTTTTTGGCAAGAATGCGAGCTTTTCAACACACAGCAAGGATTTTGGGAGCTCAATCTCTTAGAGTATCGAAAGCGGTCTCTAGAGTTTGCCCAAAGGCAGTCTCTTGCGCTTCCAGGGGAGTGGATTCATAACGATCGCTTTTTCGAACTAGTGGCCTTCAGCAATTTGCGTTGATCAAAGCTTGCTCTCAATTCGATTTATCGATAATTTAAATCCCAACTCTTTTTTCGTAACATATAGAGGTTCCCGTGAAAGAAACCAATCTTTCTTTAGCTCAAAAGGTAAAATTACAGCCAATTCGTTCCATCGCTGATAAATTAGGCCTTTCAGAGGATGATTATGAAAGTTATGGCAAGTTTAAAGCCAAGCTATCTTTAGATTTAATTAACCTTGAAAAAGTAAAAAACAATCGTTTGATTTTGGTAACGGCCATATCGCCGACCGCCTCGGGCGAAGGCAAGACGACCATCTCTGTGGGGCTGAGTGAGGCTTTAAATCGAATTGGCCACAAGACGATTGTCGCTCTTCGCGAGCCCTCTTTGGGACCTGTCTTTGGAATTAAAGGGGGTGCAACCGGGGGCGGGAATGCTCAGGTTTTACCAATGGAAGATATCAATTTGCATTTTACCGGTGATTTTTCTGCTATTGAAAAAGCCAACAACCTAATTGCCTCTCTAGTGGATAATCACATACTGAGCACTCAAGGTGATCCGGATGCGCAAGTTAAAATTGATCCTAAAACTGTGGTTTGGAAACGAGTGATTGATTCGAATGATCGGTTTTTGCGAAATGTGATTACCGGGCTGGGGGGACCACTGCATGGAGTTCCATCAGAAACCGGATTTAATATAACGGCCGCTTCAGAGATCATGGCGATCTTGTGTCTTTCAGAAGACATTCCTGATTTGAAACGGAGAATTTCAAATATTTATATTGGCGATAATTTTGAAGGAGATCCAGTCTTTGTTCGTGATTTAAAAATTGAAGGGTCCGTCGCTCTTCTTTTAAAAGATGCCATCAAACCCAATTTGG
>JAGRAG010000300.1 GCA_020435025.1 Bdellovibrionales bacterium
CAACCTCTTCGCGATTTATTTCTGACGGGGATGGGATAGGCTATTTAAATGAACTAGAAATTCTAGTTGGAATTGATTCTACATTTTTTGATAAAGTATATGCAAACTTTCAAATTTTTACTATTCAAGCTCTTCAAGACAATTCACAACTTGTGACCTATGAAGGACGTCAGGTCATGAGTTTTCAAACAAATTTCCCCTTAGTTTGGGACCGATTGAAGTTAAAATATGAGGCCCTTATAGATACATTTTACGGGGACTCCATTAACAATGTTGATTTTCAATATACAGTGAATGATCAATTTCTTTGGAGACTTGGAGCATATTTTATCTTTGCAAAGGAAAAGCTTCCAACAGAAGCCTTACCAAGAGGTCTATTAGGAGGCCTACAAGACAATACGGTTTACTACATTCGGGCCAGATTTGATTTTTAATTGGACCGAGTCTGTTCAATAATTTTTTTAGAGAAGGTCTGTAAGAATTTGTTGGCACTATCGCTATCAAAATATTTTTCCTGATAGTCCATCTCTATTCTAAGTCCACCATTTTGTTTCATTGCATTTAAAATGATTGGGTACTCACTGGCACCAATTGGATGAATGATCAGCTCCGCATTGAGATTCCCAAATTTCGGCAAGTCACTGATTGGCTCGACATTTAATGAGATGTTAAAAAGTGTATGTCCTGCCTTTTTCGCAACCCATTGGATGGGATAGTCTGTTTGATTGAAAACCTCTAACGTCTCTTTTTTTAGGTCATCAGTGAGATCCGATAGTTGGGTTCGCCCTTGGAGTTGACACTGAAGTGGAACCATATTCGAGCAACTTCCAACCATATAGTCTTTAATTGAAATATGACCCATAACGGGCACTCCGACAACAAGCGCTTCTTCATTGTAAAGATCTTTTGCTGCCAGGGTTAGACTTCCCATAAGTGTCATCATCAGAGTGGAATTATTTCGGTAGCCATAATTGCGTATCTGTTTGTAATCGTTCTCGTTGATAAATAGACTGACACGCCCTCCTTTGAGATCGGCAGTTTTATTTCTAACAGGGAGCTCGAAGGGGGAGATCAGTTGAGAGGCCTTCTTCTCCCAATACTCTTCGGACTCATTCAGTCGCTGCAAGCGCTCTTCGTAGTCTTGAAGATAAATTTGATAGGATGAGGAACTTGGGATCTTTTTAGACTTTCCCAATGTAAGCTGGCTGTAACGTTTTGCAATTTCATCAGTGAGCATGGCAATAGAGAGGCCATCGACAGCAACGTGATGACCGATGAAACTAACGACCACTTCATTTTCTCCTAGTTGTAAAATGCTGACTTTAACGCATTGTTCGCTTAGGTTCAGAGGTTGATTACCAACATCAATAAGCCATGCATTTAAAGAGTCTGCAGGGACACTCATACTGCTAAAGTCAACCACAGTAACGTCGTGTTTCGGATTCGAGTAGAATTCAACTTGCTTGTTTGCTATATCATATTTGGCATTTAGACTCTCGTGCTGTTCCATGGACTGGACAATGGCACTTTTTAATTTATAGATATCTATGTCGCCTTTTAAACTGAGTGCTAAACTAATGTTACAAGCAGATTGTCCTAAGGAACCTTTTTGATGCAGTTCTACAAATCTTTCTTGTGGTAGAATCATCTTTTCAGTTCCGATGAGTTTCGTGCTTTGCTCAATTTGTGTATCCAATTTGGGTATTGTATTTGATTCCGTATCGCCAGGTATATAGCCAATAGATATCAGCTCTGTAACTGTGTTTTTAATGGCTTCAATAAATTCTCGAATGTCCTTTTCACTGTGGGCTGTCGATAAGAACATATTTCGCCCTTCCCAAATATAAAAGCCTTTGTTATTGAGTGCAAAGAATAGCCAATCCATGTTTCCGGTGAATTTAAAGCGAAAAAGCGAACCGAAATTTACAACTTGAATGGGCGTTTTTAATGACATGAAAAATTGATTTAATTCTGCTGTTAACTGGTTCGTCCTTTCGTTCAGTCGATGGAGAAGGTCATCACCTTCTGATTTTAATTTAACTAGAGTTTCTTTTGCCGCCGTCATTGCCAGAGGGTGTTTGCAAAAAGTACCAGCAAAAAAAGTAATAGGAGATAATGGCATAGTGTTATTTCCGAAGCTCCAATTGCCCCCATCAATATAGTCAAGGTATTTAGAGTTGCCAGCAACCACTCCTATAGGCAGACCTCCACCTATAACTTTACCATATGTGGCAAGATCTGCCTGAATTCCAAAGTGTTGTTGAGCGCCACCGGGCGCGATTCGAAATCCCGTAATGACCTCATCCCAGATAAATGCCGTGTTGCTTTGTTCCGTAATTTCGCGGATTTTTTTTAAAAATTCTTGTGGTTGAGTTTCTGGGTATCGACTCTGAACGGACTCAACAAGGACCGCAGCAAGTTGAGTGGCGTTATCCTGAATCCATTGAATGGAGTCTTCACAATCGTACTCGAGAACAACCAGATCTTCAGTTAGTGATTCTGGAATTCCAGGAGCAACCGGAATGGTCTGTCCTCTTGAATCAGTTCGACCGAGAACGACATCGGAATGACCATGATAAGAACCTTCGAAAATGACGACAATTTGTCGCTGAGTTGCTGCTCGGGCCAATCGGATCGCCGTCATTATGGCTTCGGTTCCTGAGTTCACAAATGCAGCTCTCTCTAAACCTGTCATCTCGCAAATCATCTCGGCCACTTCCCCAGCTAGTGAACTTTGGGGTCCAACAGCTATACCTTTATCGAGCTGTTTTTTGAGCGCTTTTTGAATAAAAGAAGGGGAATGACCAAATAAATTCACGCCAAATCCCATAGAAAAGTCAATATATTCGTTGCCGTCGATATCTTTGAACCGGCTGCCCTCAGCTTGATCAAAAGCGATCGGATAAACCATTTCCTTAAGATTAGGACGAAATCCCGCACTCACACGGTTATCGGCAAGGGCCACACGGTAGTTTTGAGCCAGTTGCTTTGATTGAGCTGTTTTTTGGGAAAACTCTTTTATGAGTCTTTCAATGTATTGTTGTTTTGCCTGTCCATCGATTTTTTCAGTTGCAGACTTTCTCGTATTAACAAATGAACCCAACACTCCCTTACTACCAGAAGTGCTATTTTTTGCAGGTACAGGTGAGATCGATTGGCTTCTTTCTGATGGGATGGTCCCAGATTTCACTGAGCTTTTTTGACCTAGAGCTTGTAGTTGTAATGTCATAACATGAAGTTGGCTCTGGATCAGTTGAGTCACTTCGCTGCTGGGGTTAGTGATAGTGAATACTTCAGGAGGAAATGAAATGGATGGAGCCAGAGATGTGTTCTGTCCAGTTTGATAGTTAGAAGTCTCAGTTTGTTGAAATGAATTTACAGAGGACTCTTGAATTTTCGGAGATTCACTTTTCCAGCGGCCATTTTCCTCAACGTACTCCGCCATTAGTTCCAAATTAGAAATGTCTTGAAAGACGTCCGCTACACCTATTTCGACGTGATATGTTTCGTTAATTCTATCAAGGCATTTCATTAAAACAAGGGAGTCGGCCCCCATGTCGATCAGTGGCTCTTTAACATCAATTTCATTTTTGTCCAAATCGATTTCTTGCGCCATGACCTCTACAAGTTCTTCGAGAATGACTTGCCTGGTTTTTTTTTGAGTGGACATGGAACGGTCTCCTTTAGAAAGATCATTTGGCAGAGAGGCATGGAAAATTGGAAATAGCCAGCTTGCTTTTCGATCAAATGGGGTTTGTGGAATTTTAACATTTCTACGACCAGCTGTTGGTTCGACGAGATGAAGATTTAGATCGACACCCTTGACCCACAAACCACTTACGGCATTAAAAAATTCTTTATAATCGGATCCTGTTCTGCTAGCAGATGACAGCCATAAGGTAGAGCTGGGTGGTAAGATGCTTCTGCCCAACTGAATCAAAGTGGGATGAGGACCGATCTCGACAAAAAAATCAACTTCGGATTCCGCTGCTTTGGTAAGGGCTTTTAAGAAATTTGTTGGTTGTCGTAAGTGAGCCTTCCAAAACTCGGCATTGAGTTGCTTCTCTTCAAGTCCCTTTCCTGTCAAGCAAGAAATAACAGGAACTGTAGGAAGCAAGTACTTAAGGTTCTCAATTGAATGAGTGAACTCATCTAAAACAGGGTCCATGAGTGGAGAGTGGAACCCTTGACGAACTTTAAGAGAGCGGGTTTTAGTTCCACTATCTGAAAACAACTTTTCTAATTTCTTTACAGCTTCGACCCTGCCTGAGATCAGAGTCATTATAGGTCCATTGTGGGCGGCAATAGAGACGTCTTTCTCAAATGGTTTTATGACCTCAGCAACATGACGACTCGATGCATAGACCAGGACCATTCTTCCAACTTCCGATTTTTGCATGGCCTGTCCTCTAGAAACAACCAGTTGAACGGCGTCTTTAATAGAAAGCATTCCGAAAGCAGAACAACCTATAATTTCACCGAGACTATGACCAACAATAACTTTAGGAGTGACGCCCAATTCTTTCCACAACTCCGTCAGTGCCAGTTCATAAGCTAGTAAGGCAATTTGTCCTATGTCCGTATCAAATATTTTTGCACTCTTTTCAGGAGAATCACCAAATAGAATTTCAAAAAGGTCTTCTTTAAAACTGGACTGAGCTATTTCAATAACTTGATTAAATGTTCGTCTGAAAGTTGTATTGCGTTCATAGAGTTCTTTGCCCATATGAGGTGACTGAGAACCTTGTCCCGTATATAAAAAAGCAATGTCTTTAAATGCCTTTTTTAAAGTTTTCCCAAACCGATAGTCGTCATTTGGGCGATCACTGACAAAGTCTTGAAGAGACTGTCGAACACTTTTTACAGATTCGCCGACGACTCCGAGCCGGTATTTAAGGAAACTTCTTTGGGTCATGGCTGCTCGACAGATCTCAACTAGACTCAAATCACTTTCATCAATCAGATTTATGTATCTTTGCGCCAGTTGTTTTAATCCTATTTCACTGGATGCGGAAAGTGGTAAAAAGTGGTAAGGTACATCAGGCTGAGTTCCGAAATCAGCTACTTTGTTTTCAGCATCAACATAGTCTGATAGGATTACATGACTATTGGTTCCTCCGAACCCGAAGGAGCTGACTCCAGCAATTCTAGATTTGTTACCTATTGGCCAGTTTTTGTTTTCTAAGATAATCTTGAGTGGAGAATTTTTTGAATTTATTTTGGGATTTAAATCCGTAAAATTAAGATGCTGCGGGATCATCTGTTTTTGTAGACTCATGATCACTTTAATCACACCGGCCACTCCTGCAGCAGATTCTAAGTGTCCAATATTTGTCTTAACTGATCCAAGACCAACAGAATTTTCTTTCTTTTTTAAAAAGATGTCTTTTAGGGCATGGTACTCAATGGGATCTCCTAAGGCAGTGCCAGTACCGTGAGCTTCTATGTAATCGACTTCTTCGGTTTGGACTTCGGCATCTACAAGAGCTTGTTGTATAACTTCTTGCTGAGCAAACCCGTTTGGAGCAGTCATTCCATTGGTCTTACCATCTTGGTTTATGGCAGATCCACGTATCAAAGCTAATATATTGTCTCCTTCTTTTTTTGCATCAGAAAGTCGCTTTAAAACCAAAAGGCCGACACCTTCTCCTCTCACGTAGCCATTGGCCTCTTTGGAAAATGTCTTGCATTGACCATCAGGCGCGAGCATACCTGCTTGAGTGAAGGCCTCAGTCACTTCAGTTCCTAAAATTACATTGACACCTCCACAAAGTGCCAAGTCCGATTCAAAGTGCTTTAAACTTAAAGCGGCCTGGTGAATCGCAACCAATGAAGAGGAACAAGCCGTATCAATAGCAATGCTGGGACCTTTAAAGTTATACAAATAAGATATACGATTTGCTGAGATACTATGAGAACTTCCCGTTCCATCATAAACAGAGGGTTTAGAGTGCAGAGCATTCTTTCGTAAAGCAAAGTCCGTGTTGCTGATCCCGACGAAGACACCCGTTCTGGATCCTGATAATGACTTAGGGGGAATACCGGCATTTTCCAATGCTTCCCAACTGGCTTCTAAAAGTATTTTCTGATGAGGATCCATATGCTTGGCTTCTTCGGGAAAGATTCCAAAAAAGGAGCTATCGAAAGACTCAATGTTGTCTATGTATCCACCCCAAGGTGCTTGCTTTTCAGAAAGGCCAAATCGACTCAAAGGAGCTTTACGGATCTCAGATCGTCCTTTAAGAAGATTTTTGAAAAATTCCTCGGGCCCTTCGGATCCAGGAAATCGACATCCAATTCCAATCACGGCAATTGGTTCTGAGGTGGAGTGTTTTTCAAACTTGTTATTCAGGGATTGGCGACTGAGGCCGCAAAAATAAGCGGAAAGGCTTTTAATGTCGGGGTTGTCAAATAAGGCAGTGGCAGAATGTTCAGTACCAAACGCTTTATTAAATTGAGATATGAGCTCAATGGCGTCAAGAGATGAGAGACCAAAATTAGAAAACGGCTCAGTGATATCAATCTCATGAGCCTTGAGTTTAGTGGTTTGTACGGTGTAACGTACAAGCCATTCAATGACGTCTCTTTCTTTTAATGCCATAGTAGGAAGTCTCCCAGCGGGCTATTCCATTGCCATTTTCATGATAGAATCAGCAAAGGCATACCACTCGTCGAGCCACTCTTTCGCCTTATTTTCAATCTCTTCATAGCGATCTTCGGTAAGACATTGGCGCACGAGAGTCCAAGAATCCTCGGAGTGCTCGTCGTCAATGGATTCACCATGATCATCTTCAACATGGATGGTATGGTAACCGATAGACGTGTCTATATCTGTTGAACGTTCAACATTGTCTGCCCAGGAACCTGCAAATTTATCAAAAATCGACTCAGCTAAGGCAAGAACAGAAGTCAACAGGGTGTAGTCGTTGTAATACTCAATAAAGGTGGCTCGAGCCCGTTGAGCCGCTACGGAAGGCTGGTACTCTTGTATGGCTGTTTCCGTTGCCCCTAAATCCTTAAATAATTGAACATATTGGAAGTAGTGCGCTAATAATGGGTGCCCTGCATAGGACTGCTCATTTCCTGAGGGGATAAAACCAATTTCATCTTGTAAATTAATAGCCCACAAAAACCGAGCCGTGACTTTGCCTTTAGGACCCAATCGTTTCTCAAGTTGGGTTGCGTTTGTCATGGCTTGGAGAACGGCATCTGTAAAGATTTGAGCAAAGGCATATCCGAACTCTTGGTGGATTCTAAGAGATTTATCCTTGTTAATTGTCTCATTATCAAAAAACTCCATAAGTGGATGCTGAGAGATAGGATGCTTTGCCAGTGCGCTTTCTAGTTTATCTGTAAATTTCAGATTTTTTTCCCACAATATAGGGTCTACGGTCTCTTTAACAGCCTGTCGACCGACGGCTCTTGGATCTTTGGTTTCAAGTTTCATATTGTCTCCGTTTTGAAATGAATTGGATTTGACTATAAAAGTAAGAAATTTCCATAAGCTATTATTGAAAGCCCAATAATTCCCGCAGAAACGGGTACGGCCTCAAGATATTTAAATGGAAGATAAAAAGATGCGAGTATTAAAAGTGAAGGCACTCCAAACATGCAGATGACCATAGATAGAGAACCTAAATACTTTAAGTTGTCAGCAAGAGGTACTAGGTCAATGTGCATCCCATAGGCGACGTTGATTAAAGGAAGCATGAACATGGCAATATGAGCCAATCGAACGAGTCGACGAGGTAAGTCATCGTAATTGGTATGGGTCTTTGGAGCTTTCATCGGTCCAGCAAAGGACCACATTCCAATTAAGGAACCAGAAAGAATTCCTGCAACCATAAATATCCAACCAAGTCTTATGTTTAATTCTCCAAACTGTGTTAACTCCATGCGATTCTCCTAAAAGTTGGTACAAAAACTGCTATTTCTTAGGCCATGGAATCCATCTTCAAAACAAAAGCACTAAATGATGATGTTCATATTTGGCTTGCAGAGCATTCTAAGTGGGCAAGACCGGAAATGGTCACCTACCTAGATGCTTCGGAATCCAAAAAACTGCAAGAACTACGCCATCCTAGAAGATACAGTGAATATTTAGCAGGAAGGTACTTGCTTAAGAATTTTTTGGCCGCCTATACCGGAATTGGGGCTCAGGAAGTAAATATTAAGCTTTCTGAGCGAGGAAAGCCTCGATTTGTATTGCCCTCTGGAATAGAACCGGTTTATTTTAATCTATCACACTCGGGACCCTATTTGGCTTTTGTATTTGACGCTCGTGATGATGTAGGAATTGATATAGAGTACCGAAAAAAGTACACAAGTGATCAAAGATCTGACGATCTTTGCCTAAAGGACCTTGAAAAACTAAAAGTCTGGACTCGTAAAGAAGCGGCATTAAAGTTATCTGGGGATGGACTTCAAGAGAGTACTCCATCAAAAGAATCTCAGTTGATGTCTATTGACCAGGAAACCTTCGTTTTATCCGTGGCTACACGAAAAAGTGCCAGAGCTGTGCATTTTATGGGATTTATCGATGGCCAGTAGTTTCCTTCCCCTTTCCAAAAGGAATTCTGCTGAGCATCGCCTCATACTGTTTCATCATGCCGGTGGAAGTTCAATGCAGTATCATAGTCTGGCCGCGTACTTGCCCGAAACTTGGGATGTGTATGCAGTGGATCTCCCTGGTCGTGGTTGTAGGACTAAGCTTCCTCTTCAAGAGAATTTTGAGACCCTATTGGAGACACTTACCAAAGAGATGCATGAACTTGTCGATCGTCCTACGTTTGTTGTGGGGCACAGCATGGGATCTTTATTGGCGTTCGAACTCGTTTTCCAATTAGAATCTTTGGGCTGCCGAGATATTTCATTGTTGGCCGTTTCCAATATGGTGGCCCCAAAAGAAAAGGAACTAGAAATCTCATTGCCATTTGATATTGATTCCAAAGAAGATCTTATGGAGTATCTTCGAAGCGCTGGAGGACTGCCTGAAGAGATTCAGCAACGATCGGATATTTTAGATTACTATTTAAATATTATTCGAGCTGATCTGAAAGCTTTAAAAAGCTACTCGGGCCATCAAAACAAAACGGTGCAGACACCTATTTTAGGATGTGTAAGTACAGAAGACCCATTAAGCACTCCGGAAAAAATTCTAAGGTGGAGTCAAAGAACTACAGGATCTTTTTCTTTGAAACTGTTTGAAGGATCCCACTTTTATCTTTTTGAGAGACCACAGAACTTTATTGATGGTTTAATGCGTTCGTGGGAGTTTCATCGGTGATTACAAAAGTATCTTTTCGCTCATTTTATGAATATGTCGCATCTCTAAGCCGTCTTTATGGAGATCGTCCGGCGATGACGGTTCAAAGTGGAAACGGCTGGCGAACCCTCACTTATTTAGATATATTTGATCGTTCGATCCGTTTAGCTCGTTTTTTAAAACTTAAAAATGTGCAGCCTGGTGAGAGAGTGATCATCCTCAGTGAACCACGTATCGAATATCCGGAAATGCTGTTGGGAATTATGATGAGTGGTGCTGTTGTTGTTCCGATGGATGCCAAGTTATCTCCTTATGAGATTCGTAACATCATCGATCATGCAGAACCTAAAACAGTATTTGTTTCGGATTCGCTATGGGAGACTTTTTTAAAAGCTCAGGGCTACTCTGAAAGTACTTACTCTTGTTTTAGAATTGATGGCGGCGAAGAGGGGCGAGGTCTTAATAAAATTGAAGCTCCAAAAACTATTGAGATCACTCCTATAGATCCAAATATCTTAAGTATGATAATTTACACTTCGGGAACTTCGGGAAAGCCTAAAGGTGTGATGACTCGAGGAAGTGCTCTGTTGTTTGAATATGAACAAATCAAAAATGTGGCCTATTCACCACGATTAGAAAGAGCCCTTTCCATATTACCTATGAATCATCTTTTTGAGATGACAGCTGGACTTTTTGGAAATTTGACATTTGGTTGTGAAGTGACTGTCGCTAGAAGCTTGGAAAAAGAACATTTGATGTATTGTTTAAACTCTAAAAAGATAACTCATATTTGTGCCGTTCCTCTGTTTTTAAAGAGTATAAAAGATGGAATTGAGAATAAGGTAGGAAATTCAAGTAAAATCGAACGGTTTCTTTTTTCTTTATTAAAAATATTAAGTAGAATGATTCCGCTGAATTCCATTCGGAGAAAAATTTTTAGCCAAGTCCACAAGGGGATGGGTGGCCACCTTTTTCGATTTATTGTCGGAGGAGCGCCTCTTAATAAGGAGACAGCAGAGTTTTACTCTCAACTTGGAATGGACGTTCTTGAAGGGTACGGACTAAGCGAGACGGGACCCATAATTTCTACAAATCGTGAACAAGCCTGTGTTTTTGGAAGTGCCGGTCAAAAAATTGATGGTATCCAAGTTAGAATTGATTCGGAACACTTATCCGAAGACGGCGAGATCCTGACTTCTGGTCCTCACGTGATGATGGGCTATTACAAAAATGATGAGCTGACCAACCAAGTTTTAGATAAAGATGGATGGTTCCATACGGGCGATGTTGGATATGTGGACAAAGAAGGCTTTCTTTATATTACGGGACGAATAAAAAAGATGATCGTGTTAGAGGGTGGAAAGAAAGTTATGGCCGAAGAAGTAGAGGAGGTCCTAGCGAACTGTTCAGAAATCTCTGAAGTCTGTGTATTAGGCAGCCAGAAAATATATGGGAACATTGGGGGCAATGAAGAGGTTATCGCTGTAGTTGTTCCCTCAGAATCAGTCAAGGAGTCTTTGATTCATGAAGTGGACATTGAAAAGCACGTGATAGATTCTGTGAAAAAAGCAGCGACGGTTTTAACGAATTTTAAACAGCCGACACAAATTGTGGTCATTCCAACGGAACTTCCGAAAACAACGACTATGAAGGTAAAAATCAACGAGACGGCAGAGTTAGTAAAGAGCCGAATCCAACAAAGATGATGAGCGCTTGGAATTGTTTCTTCCTCGAAGACAGTTTTTATATTCCCCATGCAATTTAAAATTCATTGTTCCGCCGCCAAGCAGATTCTTGCTCACAAGAAACTCGAGGGCAGGTTTCAGTAACCCATCCTCAACAAACATACAATGATGATTCTCCTCTGGAATTTCTGGGTTCATGAATAAGGCTGCATGTAAAAGTTCATGGGCTAACTGTGGAAACCCAGTTCCTGTTGGCAAATTTTTAAGGCCTGAGCGTGGATCAACAGTATAAAAGTTTTTAAATACATTGTCGGATACCTGAATGACTAAGACATTTTTACCTGGAATAGGCGTAAACACATAGGCCCAGAAAGTCTTCTTTGCTAGTTTGTATTTATCGCTATCCCAGAGTTCGAATTCGTAGGATTCGGATAAGTTTGGATAAGACTTTGTTACTTCGCCAAAATTCATAAAATAAATTTCAATATCATAAATTTCTGAAAGCCAACAAAGTTCTATGAAACTTATTACTTTTACTGTAAATAGTCCTAGTTTCATGAAGTAACCTTTTTCACATGAAATATCATTAATAGTATTTGACGGCGAATAGGATGAATTATGAAAATAGCGTTTTATGATACCCACAAGTTTGAACGCCCAATATTTGACCATGTTAACAAACATCACCAGTTTGAAATTGAATACATAGAGTCTCGATTAACAAGTAGCACGGCCGTACTCGCTTCGGAATGTGAGGTGGTCTGTTCCTTTGTTAACGATAAAATAGATGAATCGTGTTTGGAACAGTTAAAGGAGCAAGGGGTTCGGTTGATCGTGTTGCGGTCGGCAGGATTTAATCATGTAGATATTTCGGCGGCAAATAGATTAGGTATTCAAGTAGGCCGAGTCCCAGGCTATTCGCCAAACGCTGTTGCTGAGTACACTGTTGGTTTGATTCTTTGTTTAAATCGTAAGATCCATAAATCTTATCATAGAGTCCGAGAGCTCAACTTTACACTCGATGGACTCGTTGGCTTTGATCTCAAAGGAAAAGTTGTCGGAGTCATCGGTACTGGAAAGATTGGCAAGCTGGTTGCCGAAATCTTGGCCGCTTTTGGCTGTGAAATTTTGTGTTTTGATCAGTTCCCCAACACCGAGTTAGAAAAACACTCTCGTATACGTTATGCCGAGTTTAATGAGATCTGCGCACACGCAGACATAGTTTCCTTGCATATTCCCTTAACTCCAGACACCTATCATTTGTTAAACAAGGATTATTTCAGCCGCATGAAGCCAGGGGCTTACATTATTAATACGGGTCGGGGAGCATTGATTGACTCGGCAGCTTTAAGTGATGCTCTTAAAAACGGTCATGTAGGTGGCGCAGCATTAGACGTTTATGAAGAGGAAGAGGCTGTCTTTTTTCAGGACGTATCGGATCAGGTTTTGCAAGACGATGTATTGGCACGGCTGCTCACTTTTCCAAATGTGTTGATTTCTTCTCATCAAGCATTTTTAACGAAAGAGGCCTTGGAAAATATTGCTGAGACGACGTTGAGCAATGTAGATGAATTTGTTAAAACCGGCCAGGTCCCGGTAGAACGACGCGTTTCTTCGGTATAAAAATGACATTCTTTAACAGCGAATTCTAAAAATCAAAATTATCAACAATCCGCCATTAAAGAATGCCGCTAAAAAAGCATTCCATTAGATTTCTTAAGCTCTGGATTTTCTATCCGAAAAGTCGGAATTTATTTTCTCCAAATCAAAATAGCGGTATTTGGAGAGCTTAGTATCTGGCATCTTCTTTGCCTCTGGCTCCTGCGAAACATAAAACTGGAGGAGTTTATGAAAATTAAAACGTTTATTATTTTTATATTAGGAGGCGTGCTAGGAGCTCAAGTAGCTCTCGGGAATGCGACCGAATCGGCTAGATGTGTCGAACAGAATGACTCTCTAGATCAAAACCAGGCACTAAGCAGAACCGCTTGGGCCTTTAAGTGTTACCCCTATCTTCGCGGGACAATGAAAGACAAAAAAGTGATGCTACATGATGTCGCAACGGGTGCGAAACTCATTGGATATCCAATGTTTGGAAAGATCAATGAGCAGGGCGAAGTCACCCAATATTGGTCCGCTCCGATTGATCCCAGTGCAAGCTGTTCAGCGGCCAATACTTACAGTTTTATAGGATTTTGTAGAGCTGGGTGCTATACCCCAGATCAAATGGTTTTATTCTCTGATGGCTATCAATCTATCGGAGAGGCCAAAAAATCCCTAAGACAAGATATCGTAACCCTGTCTCCTGAGTCCACTTTAGACAGCCTAGAGTACATCGCAAATACATTAAGCTCTTACACCGTGGACCCAGAACCCAAGCAACAAGACATTGTAACAATCCGTACCGAATCCGGCGGAGAACTCACTGTTACTTGGCAACATCCTCTTGTGATGAGTACGGGAATGATCAAAACAGCGCAAGATCTTGTTATTGGCGACCAATTGATCCAAGAAAGCGGTGCGATGGACTCGATCGTCGAACTGTCAAGACAGGGCTACTTTGGAAAAGTGATCAATGTTGAAATGGAGTCTGAGCAGGCTACGGATAATATTGTCGTTGCCCAAGGTTTTTTAAATGGCTCTGCTTACTATCAGAATATTGAACTGAATGAAATCAATCGAAAAGTTTTAAGATCTTTAATTCCTGACTCTTTAGTCAAGTAAGCTTTTAATACATAGGGAGTGGATGATCCACTCCCTTGCTCGTGAGGAGTGTTCCTGTGAAACAATTCAATACGTTACTGGTAGTAATATCATCTTTAATTATTAATTCCGCCTGTGCGGATCACAATAATGATGTGTCTGTACCTGTGCCTGAGCAAAAGTATGAATGTCCATCTGGAGAGATCAATATAGCTAGTGCATATGATCCGAAAAACTGCGTCGGTTATTATAGCAGCAATGTATGTCTTAAAAAGAAAAACGGATTTACATGGGCCCTTAGTTTACAAGAAAAAGAGATATTTGAATCTTGTCTAATTTTACCGCAAAATGAGAGTGCTGCGAGAGGTAGCTTCAACACTCCCCAACCTCAAATCTTTTTAAATGTTTCTTTAGAGCAAAAATTGAGATTTGCAAAGTGGGCTGATAAAAACAATGACCATATTTTGAGTATAAAGCCTTGGTCTACCTATGGCCTTTTTGGAGAGCAAATTTATATTGGTGAAGTTAAAAACACCCCAACAATTTTAGGTGTTCTGGATCCTCAATTGATGCCCTCTGCACACTCTCCACAAGTGCCCCATCTTACTTGGCCATTGGCTCCAAAGTACTTTGCATCTGTTGATGACTTTATTGCTTTCAAAGAAAAAGCCTCGATTAAGAGCGTTCCTTCTTTTGAGGAGGCTTCAGAAGATATAAAAATTCTTTTAGAGATCAATCAAAAGGCAAACTCTCAAGCTGGCAGTATCAAAACATTTTCTGAAGAGGTTTGTCTTGACACTTGTATTACGATCTCAGAACCCATTCCACTAAATGATTCTGAGGCGGTTTACCGGGAGTACTACAGCTTGGGAGAACGTTATCGATCGGAGTGGCTTTTGTATAAAGCAAAGTCAGTCGTGGCCATGCTTTACCTAACTGACCGATGGCCTTCACTGGCTATAGAAATAAAAAGAGATGATCATGGTCGTGCCAGTCGAATCACTGTTGCCAATCGTTTAGGAAAAGAACTGTATCAAAGGGTAGAAGATACAGATTCCGAGGACCTTCTTATGGAAAGAGCAGCGATTCGCTCCAATCGCACTCTTGCTCCTGTGGGACTGTGTGAAGAAGAACAGCATTGGATCTACTTTCAAAATCAGGACATTGGACGAAGTTTATTAATAGGTCCTCACATAAATCAAAGTTTCTATGGATGGTCCGATAATTCTGGTCAAACGGATCTTTACTGGTTGGGTCGTGAACACAGAAATGA
>JAGRAG010000301.1 GCA_020435025.1 Bdellovibrionales bacterium
GTCCTCAAAAAATATCGCTGATAATATAGTTAATGACGGGTCAAACACTTTTGGCCAGATTCGTGAAATCGCCTCAGATACTATCAATAAAGAATCTCAAACTGCTGATGGAGTCAAAGAAAGCCAATGGAAAGAAGTAGAAGAGACAGACACTTCAATAGACCTCGCGAAAGATGTCGTAGAGAACTCTAGAAATCTGCCAGGCGAGGCTCTTACGGAAAGTCCCCAATTAGATGCCTCGGTACAAAAGGAAGTAAAAGAGAGTAACTTAACCTATGATCAGGCCCGACAAGTCGACAACCTGTTAAGTAATGTAAGAGACAACATAGGAGAAGTATCCAACGGAGAGACTATACCAGAAATTGCCAACAACGAAATCTCTAATGAAGACGTACATAAAGCATCTAAAGACGAAACCCAACAAAATAGTCCTGAAACAAATCAAAATCAAGAGCCTGTTAGATCAACCAACTCTATCCGCAGAGAAATCGCAAGTGATCTAGTTAAAGATGATTCCGTGCATGATCAGTGCAAGGAACCGCTTGCAGAACTGCTTATCGTGAGAGCGGAAATCAACCGCAAAAAAAGAAAAATTGCGGGCCTCCAAGGGAATTTGAAGGATCTTCGTGAAGAGGAAAGTAAGATCAAAAAGGAAAGAACCCAACGCAAACAAAAGCTTCAGGCTAACAACAAAGATCACCGTTCAGATAGAAAAAGTCTGGAAGAAGATAGAGCGTCTAACCTTGTCCAAAAAAATAAGAATAACAATTCACAATCAGAAAAAAAAGGTAAAAAAGAGGAGAAGGAGAATCGTTTTTCCGAACGCGAAAAAGAGAAAAAAGAAAAAAACGAACATGCTCAATCAGATGTTCATCGTCAAATCAGTAGTCTTCAAAAAGATATCGATGAAAAGACAAAAAAATACATGACCATCAGAAGAGATGTCAAAGAATCTAACTGCGAATCCAGTTACAACAAAAAGTTACTTCAAGCAAAAAAGAATAAAGGAGGCCGATCGTGAAACCTATTAACAAACTTGAAATTTCGATCATTACGATTTTTGTACTGATAGCCTCCTTTGTCGTGCAAGGGTCATTGGACAATGAATCGTTGAGCGAGCTTCTCGATGGCGAAATCAAGAAAGTCGTGACTCAGCAAAACAAACAGATTGTTATAGCGGGTTCATTTTCAAAGTCTAAACTGATTCGAATCAATTCCGACAGAACGATTGATTGGGAATTTACGGAAAAAATGGCACAAAGTGGAATGAATAGTGAAATTCGAGCTCTTGCCAACCAAGAAAATCAACTTATTATTGGTGGTGAGTTCACTCATATAGGACAATCACTAGTCGGATATATTGCGAAACTGGATGCCGAAGGAAACCTGGATACGAATTTCGTAAAAAATAGTGGAGTTGGTTTTGATGATCGGGTGAACGAGATTATCGTCCAACCTGATGGAAAATATGTCATTCTAGGAGATTTCACTAGCTATAACGGAGAGAAAGCCCCTCACATTGCTCGATTGTTCCCAGATGGAAAGTTCGATTCCTCTTTTCAAGTAGATAGTGGTTTTGATCAGGCCCCACATTTTGCAAAGTTAAGCCATGATGGAAAGATACTTTATGTTTCAGGGCCCTTTCGATCCTATCAAAATAAAAATATGCCTTATCTCGCCAAAATCAGTTTAGATAGCGGCAGGCTTCATCAGTAACGTTTAGAAATACATCGATTTTCTAATAGGAGAGGAACTCTCTCCTATTTTTTATTCAAGATAAATTTTGCAGAACACTCGACTTCTCCAAAAAATTGAGGTTATCATTAAAAGATCAGATTTTATGTAACTTAGCATAGGAGCCTCTTTGGGACAGGAAATTTCTGCTGTTTCATTTTCTGATGAAGACCGCAAAGAATTTCAAAATCGAGTTCGTGAAGAAACTAAGCTTTTAAAAGCTTGGTTTGATAACAGACGCTTTACTTATGAAGATGTCAAAAAAATCGGCCTAGAAATAGAAGCCTGGATCATCGATCGAGATCACCTACCTTATCCGATCAATGAAGAATTTCTTCAAAAAGCAAAGTCAGAATTTCTAGTCAAGGAACTCTCCCAATTCAATTTTGAAGTAAATCTAACACCTCATTTTTTAAAAGAATCTCCCTTTTCTCAAATGAAAGTCCAATTAGAGAAATTATGGAAGAGATGCCACTCCACGAGTCAACACTTCGATGGCCACTGTATGCTTATTGGCGTTCTACCAACAATTCGTGAAGAGATGTTGAACTTGGACTGCATTTCTTCAGGAAATCGATATCTAGCTGTGAACGAACAGATTTTCCATCTTAGAGAGGGACGTCCAATAAAGATTCATATTGAAGGGGAAGATGTTTATCAACAAACCCTTCATGATGTTATGTTAGAAGCCGCCGCCACTTCAATACAGGTTCATTTGCAAGTAAATCAGGAAAATGCCGTGAGACTATTTAATGCAAGCTTGATGGCCTCGGCTCCACTCGTCGCCTGTGCAGCTAACTCTCCCTTTTTATATGGAAAGAGTCTCTGGGATGAGTCGCGAATTCCTATTTTTGAACAAGCAATTAATATTCCCAGCTTCAAAAATAAAAAAAATGAAAGCGTCGGTCGTGTTACTTTTGGAACTGGCTATTTAAAGCATAGTTTTTTAGAGCTGTTCCTAGAGAACCTTAATGGATATCCTCCTTTGTTACCTATGCTCAGCGAGGATCCTCCAGAGTGCATGTCACATCTAAGTTTGCACAACGGGACTATTTGGCGATGGAACAGACCGATTATTGGTGGCAACGAGGATAGTCCTCATTTAAGAATTGAACATAGAATCATGCCCGCAGGCCCAACAATATTAGATATTATTGCTAATACGGCTTTTTATATTGGATTAGCTCATTACTTTGCAAATCTCGATAAAGTTCCTGAAGAATCTATGACCTTTACAGACTGCACGAACAATTTTTACTCTGCGGCTCAGTTTGGATTTCGTTCGAAAGTTCAGTGGTTTGGGCGAAAGATAAATGTTCAAAAGCTCATTGTCGACAACCTTGTATCCTTTGCAAAAGAAGGTCTTTTGTCACAAGGGATTGACCGCGAGGAAGTCTCCTTTTATCTTGACGGCATCATTCACCAAAGAGCTTTAAATGGCAATAATGGCTCTTCTTGGCAGAGAGCTTTCATAGAGCACTATGGACCTGATTTTCAAGCTCTCAGCGAAAAATATTTAGAGTTGCAGTTGAAAGGCAGGCCGGTTCACGAGTGGAAAATATAGGAGAATATCAATTAGACATCGTCCATGGGTTCCCTGAAGGAATTTCTAAAATCGAACCACAATCTATTCGATCAATATTCCCCAATCCAACACTGATCACCATACCGGGACAGTCTCCAGAAACGGTGTTCGTTTCGACGTTGTTACATGGAAATGAGACCACCTCATTTTATGTCATGCAACTACTAGAACAAAAAATTCGTCAAGTGACTCCCAAGAGATCTTTAGCTCTTTTTATCGGAAACGTTTTCGCAACTGAAAAAGGGGTTCGATTTTTGCCGAATGAACCCGACTTTAACAGAATCTGGAACGAAGGGGATACTCCCGCTCATCATTTGGCAAAAAAAGTGACTTCTTGGGCGGAAAGTCACTCAGTTACTTATAATATCGATATTCACAACAATACTGGAATCAACCCACTTTATGGCTGTATATGTAAACTAGAAAAGCCCTTTATAGATCTAGCGGGTCATTTTTCAGATACTATGGTTTTATTTGAGAATCCTAACTCGGTTCAATCTATTGTCTTTTCTAAGTTCTGTACTTCTGTAACCATTGAATGCGGCCAGGTTGGCAATCAAGACGGTATCCGGTCCGCTTTTGAATTTGTCTGGGATATACTTAATGATGTTCCACAATCGACTTTGCGTGACCCCATCAACCACACCACTAAAGAGCCTCGAATATTTCACACAATTGGAAGAGTCATGGTCAAAGAGGGCATTGATTTTTCATTTATTCCAAATGAAGCCCCAATTACCTTTATCCATGATGTCGTAAGATATAATTTTTTTCCACTTGATAGGGGAACTCCCATTGCTCTTATGAAAACAAATGAATCCCCTTTATATGTTATTGACGAATTCAACAACGATATAACAGAGCAGTTTTTAGAAGTCAGGGATCATCAACTTTGTCTAAAGCGATCCATTGTACCAGCGATGTTTACAGATAATCCTTCAATTATTCGAGGAGACTGTTTTGGTTACTTCATGGAACCTTATCACTTTTAGGGGCATTGACGCATCAGAATCATACCATTGAGATAAGTTGCCAAGTTTTCGATTTCCTCAGCAGACAGCTGGCCCGCAAAACGATTCATTAAGGGATCCACACGAGTTTGATTCTTAAAGGCCCAAAGAGTTCTGATCAAAAAGTCACGCTTTTGTCCATACAAACGAGGAGCCGCGTGATGAAAGCTGCCGTGACAGTGCTGGCAATTGTATTTTTTTTCGAGTTCGGCTCCAGCCCGAAAAGACTCAATGAAACCCTCTTTTTTGACATCAATTTCTTGATTCACACTGCAAACATTTTCTGCCACTAAATACCGTGACAGCTCTTTGCGATTCTCATCGGATAAGTTCTGAGAAATCCCCCCCATCTCGCCACGAATATGATCAATGCGCGCACCTGTTTGAAATTTTAAAAGAGCTTCCTCTATATAACCTCTCTCCTGTCCAAAAAGTATCGGAACGTCCGGATTTTCTAAGGTAACACTGTGGCAGCGCACGCACTGCGACTGAAATAAAGCTTCTCCAGGTGAAGCGAAAGCGGGCAGTGCCATAATCAACAATCCAACAAAAACACTTCTATATAAGGCTTCCATGATATTCCCCCATCTATTTGAACACACAAGACTGACAAGGGGTTTAAACCCTGTCAAGAAAATGTCCGTGACCCCGATTCAAAATAAAACTTATCACAGAACCTCATTTGATTTATCCACATAAAATGTGGATATGTAGACGCCCTTCTCATAAAATGCTTAATTTTTAGGTAGCCGTTTAATCCCTAAACTCAGCCCATACGGGACAGTGATCGGAAGGTTTCATCATGCTGCGAATCTCATAGTCAGTTCCAGAGTCTTTGAGATTTTCTAAAAGAGGATTCGTTACGTAGATGTGATCAATACGTAGCCCTCTTTTCGGCTCTCTTTCAAATCCACGACTGCGATAATCAAACCAACTGAAAGTACTTTTCTCTTCGGGATATAGATGTCGAAAGCAATCCGTCAAACCCCAATCGGCAATATCCTGTAACCACTGTCTTTCTTCCGGCAAGAAACTGGTTTTTCCTTCCTTCAACCAGCGCTTCACATTTTGAGGGCCAATTCCTAAATCATTGTCTACAGGAGCAACATTGTAATCACCCATAACGATAACTGGATCTGACGGACGACAAAAAGTGCCTAGATAATCTTTCAAATCCTTATAAAACTTTTCTTTTGCTGGAAATTTCACTGGATGTTGACGACTTTCTCCTTGTGGAAAATAGCCATTTATGACAGTCAAAGGTTTTCCTCGAAAAAGAAAACGTCCAGTAATGATTCTTTTTTGAGCCTCATCACCATCATTAGGAAAGCCCTTTTCAATCTTTTCACAAACGACGTTTTTATATAGTAGAGCCACTCCATAATGTGTTTTCTGTCCAAAAAAAGCACATTCATAACCCAAAGACTGAATCTCCTCGACCGGAAAATCCTCATCAGTGACTTTGGTCTCTTGAACTCCAATTATTTCTGGATTGTACTTTTCAACGATGGCTTCAAACTGATGTTGACGCTGTCGAATGCTGTTGGCATTAAACGATACGACTTTCACAAAAGGCTCCTTTTAAGGACGCCTAGGGTAAAAGCAAGCTCTCTTAACAGTCAATGTCCAAATATAGAAAGTGATGGAAATTGCGTTAGTTTTCCAAAACCTCTAATTTTAGGGATTTTTTCATCGCTTTTTTGAAAAGATCTAAAGCGGCAAGTCTCATGACTTCATGAAAATCTGCATTAAACTCCGTCATATCGTAATCAATACCCACCGGTTCAAACTCTGTTGAAAAGGTGATCTTACGGCCATCCGCAGAAACAGAAATTTGCACAGATTTTTGTTGTTGCCCCAATGGCAGCTTCACTTCTTGTGAGATGGATTTCTGATTCAGTTTAGAATATTTCGCCTTTGTCGGAATCGCTAAGGCACAGGAGTATTTTAAAGTTTCTGCTTTCCTATATAACACCGTTTGACACGCCTTGTGATCACGTGAAGTGAATCGAATATTCTTAGATTTTAAATCCAAGAAATCAAAAAGATTTAATTTTTCATTCTTTACCAATGACGCCTTCGACTTCAAAGTTTTCGCTTCAACCACCATAGCTTCACTCGTCATCGTGCACGCCAGAGTTAAAATCAGTAGACAAATACCTTTTGTTGACACGTTCACCTCCCAGTATTTGCCCGTATTTTAAGCAATCAGTGCGCCAGTCGAGAAAGTCACAATCGGCATCTGAGATTGCAAATTCTAAACAAGTGACATTTTTCAGCACCCAAACAGATAACAGCCACCTTGTGCCACTAGAGGAAAGAGGGAGAATACTTTCTGACTTGAAATGAGATACATATTCTTGCTCCTCTGCAACAACACTAGGCAAATGGATGAAAAGTCATTATAGCTCCTTCATCTAATTAACTCTTATCTAAGGAAAGTACCTATGCGACTCTTACTGGCTATATCTCTGTTAAGTGCCCTATCCACGACAGCCTACGCCTCAAAGGCCCGACTCACGGCTTTGGGACAGGACACAAATGGATCACTCTATATTCAAGATAACCGTAATATCTTTTTAAATCCCGCCCGAATCAACAAACTTAAAAACCATCTTAATTTTGAAATGGGAAGTACCACTGCAGGAACAACTCCAAATGCCGAAGGGGGCGTCGTCACTGATTTTAAAAGCTCTAAACTTGGTGTTCAGTTTGGAAGACTTGGCCATGCTGGAGAAAACATTGCCGTAGCCAATAATTTGGTAGCAGGAAACAATCTCATTGTTCCACAAAATACATTCGAAATCATTTATGGAACTAATAGTGGAGGCCGTGATTTAGGTTTTAGCTTACTTTATGGGAACTCAAAATCTGATACGGGCAAGGCCGCCAACCTTCCGGACAATACAGCTTCAGAAATCACTCTACGCGCGGGCACCACGTTGACTTCCGGTCTAGAAATCTTTGGCTATTTTGACGTTCAACAAAAATCAAAACATGAGAACACTACGCCAGCAACATCTTTCGAATACACAGGTAGCGGAGCCAATCTAGGTTTAGGTGCCACCAAACGAGTAATGAACGACCGATTTATTGCCTCCGGATTTGTTACCCTTAAACAAGGTGACATTGAAACCAATAGCACCAAGACTACTGTTGATACAAAAACGGTCCAAGTCCAGTTAACTGAAGAAATCAAAAAAACAGATAAAGTTCTTCTTTTTGCAACAGCGGGTGTAAAGTACGAAACTGGTAAAGTTGACTTTACGGGACCTACTGATTTTGATCTATCCACTTTTTCTTTACCTTTTGTTATTGGTGTCGAAGCCAAGGCAACAAGTTGGATGGACTTACGGGCCTCTGTTGCGCAAACTGTCTTACTCGACAATCAAAAAACTTATAATGGGACCAATGAGATCACGACAGAGAATAAAAATTCTACAGTCGTAGCTGCAGGGCTTTCTTTAAAATGGGAAGATTTTACTCTTGATGGTGTTTTAACCGGTTCAACAACTGGCGTTATAAATTCAACAAGCTTAATTTCTCAAGCCTCACTGACTTACTCATTCTAATTTTTTTTAATTTCATTCAAAACGGGGAGTAAATAGATAACAACTCTCCGTTTTGTTATCTATTTCTCGGAAAATTTCTTAAATTTCACTCGAGTTTTTCTGTAATTCTTAAATTATTTTCCACCATCTTTGCCCTCAATA
>JAGRAG010000302.1:0-4703 GCA_020435025.1 Bdellovibrionales bacterium
AAATCTGACCATTTGGCGACAGCCTCGTTTCGTAAAATTTCGCAATGAAAGGGTGTCGTTGATGAGATTCACGATACCCGAGTCATCAATAGGATTAGACACGTTCTAAACGAGCGTACTTGACGACAAACTTTTTAGTAGTGTGGTCATTAAAGACAACACTCACCTTCAGGTTGTCACCTTTTCCTTCTACCTTATATATGGAACCAACACCAAATGTCGGGTGCCGGACCCGCATCCCTTTAGAATAATTGGAGGCACCGTCCGAATAGGCCTCATCTCCGAAGTCTTCGTAGTTGGGCATGGCATCGAATTCTGTAAAGGAGTCCGTTCGATGCTGTTGATAACTTTGTGGGCTACCTGATGATTGTGATTCGAAGCGACTCATAAATTTGGGGCGACTGATTGAAGATTCTTTTTTTAAAAACTTATCGGGAATCTCTTTAATAAAACGAGCTGGCGGGTGACTTTGTTCTTGTCCCCAAACACGACGGTTTCTGGCGTGTGTTAAAAATAGATTCTCACGGGCCCGGGTCATTCCCACATAAGCCAGTCGACGTTCTTCTTCTATTGCTGTTGGGTCGGAAGAGTCGAAACTTCGGCCACTCGGGAAAAGTCCTTCTTCCATGCCGACGACAAAGACATTAGGAAATTCTAAACCCTTAGAAACATGCAAGGTCATTAGGGTGACGGCCTGGTCTGTGTTGTTGATGCTGTCGGCATCAGAGACAAGAGCCATTTCTTCTAAGAAGGTTTGTAGGGAAGCTTCTTCGCCCCGCTCTTTTTCAAACTGGTGTATGGCATTATTTAACTCTTCTATGTTATCGACGCGGGCAAGGGACTCGGCCGTGTTTTCTTCTTTAAGCTTCATAACATAACCGGTGTCATCTAAAATTCTTAGAAAGATATCTGTTAGCGACATTGAATCAGACAAGCTACAAAGAGAATCAATTAAATTTTTAAAAGCCAAAATCTTTTTGGCAGCTCCTGCATGGACCAGTTTTTCTTGAGCGACTTTGGGAATGGCATCGATAAAGCTAACGTTATTGTCTATAGCGTAGCGTTCGATTTTTTCTACAGTGGATTTACCAATTCCACGTGCTGGAACGTTGATGATTCGCTTAAGGCCGACTTCGTCTTTTGGATTTAATACAGCCCGCATATAGGCGATGATGTTTTTCACTTCCATTCGGTCATAAAACTTTAAGCCTCCCACAAGACGGTAAGGAATCGATCTTGTGCGGAATTGCTCTTCTAAGACGCGAGACTGTGCATTTGTTCGGTAGAATACGGCAAAGTCACTGTAGCGATAGCCCCCTTTGCTCATTAGATCTTCTACGGTGTTGACCACAAAGCGTGCCTCTTCATATTCGTTGGTTTCTTCACGAACCGTGATTTTGTTTCCAGATTCATTGTTCGTGAAAAGGGTCTTGTCTTTTCTTTGTGTGTTGTTTTTTATGATATGTGAAGCGGCCTCGACAATAGTTTTTGTCGATCGATAATTTTCTTCCAACTTAACGACTTTGGCATTGGGAAAGTCTTTTTCAAAATCTAAAATATTACTAATGTCGGCCCCGCGCCAGCTATAAATGGACTGATCCTCATCGCCGACGACACAGAGGTTTTTGTGTTTTGAGGCGAGTTGCCCAATAAGAAGATACTGAAGCCTATTGGTGTCTTGGTACTCATCGACCATAATATATTGAAAGCGATCTTGATAGAGCTCCAAAATGTCAGGGTACATTTGAAACAGTTCGTAGGTTTTAAAAAGTAAATCTCCAAAATCCAGAGCGTTGTTTAAGCTCATTTGCTGTTCATACTCTTTGTAGACAGCGAGAGTTCTTTCATCCATTAGGTAAGAAGCGCGCTTTTCCACTTGGTCCGGATGAAGAGCTTGGGTTTTTGCTTCGTTAATCGCACTTTTAAAAGTTTTCGCAGGATAGACTTTTTCGTTGATGTTGAGTTTTTGTAAGACCTTTTTAATGAGGCTCAGTCGGTCTGAGTCATCATAGATACTAAATCCAGGTTGATATCCCAATAGGTGAATCTGCTCGCGTAGAATCCTTAAGCACGTGGAGTGAAACGTGCTGATCCACATAGGTTCATAGATAGGGATGTTTTTTTCTTGGAGCAAACTCAGACAACGAGACTCCATTTCTCGGGCCGCTTTGTTCGTAAAAGTCACACAAAGGATCTCTTGTGGGGACGCCTCACCTTGTAAGATGAGATGAGCCACCCTATAGGTCAGAACACGTGTTTTACCGGAACCCGCTCCAGCGAGAATAAGCAAGGGACCTTGAGTGGCTTCTACAGCCTCTAGTTGTGGAGCGTTAAGTTCTTTAGAAAAATCGGTCATGAATTCCTCTTTAGGTTGATCTTGTAGAGGTATCGCAATTCTAAAAGAGTCTCAAGTCTTGAGATTGATGTTATGGAATTCCATTGGCCAAAATCCGTGAATCGATTAAACTTCCGTGTATAGAAACCCATCGAGTTTGAAATTCGGATATTTTAGTGAGGCACTCGTTGAGTCCTCTAGAGGGACGGTTGTCAGTGGGTGCAGAAGTTTGAAAGAAGCAATGGGTTTGGGAGAAAAGGTATGAATGTATCTAGACAAATGATTTTAGTGATGTGCCTGTTGTTTGTGGGATGTCAGTCCCCAAAAACGACCAGCCAGGCAGAGGCGGCGGGGCCTCAAAAGCTGGCTCAGAAGGTCAGTGCTCCTGAAAAAGGTGGTGTCCCCTTAGTGTGGCATTTTTCAACAAAACATGGAACGAGTTGGGCACTTAACGAATGGTTTTATGCTCGTGCGGAACGTTTACAGTCTTGTGAAGAGCTGAAAGCCTTTCGTCAAAACCAGCTCACCTTTGAAGCTCGTTGGCTGGCTCGAAAAGGAACTCTCACTTTGGAAAACCCCCAACTTCAGGGAGGATCGGACTTGCTAAAAGATTGTATTTTTAAGGCTTTATCAGGACAGTCGCCAACTCCCGGGAAATTGGCTCCGGAAGGGACGCTCAGACTTTATGTGGGAGTGTTTAGTGAGCCCGAAGTGGCCCGATCTCAGTATCGTCGAGCCCTGTGGGCAGAGCGACCCTCCATTAAAGGCGTGCCTGGGGTCCTTCAGAAGGCCAAAAAGAAGACGGACAAGGGTTCTGAATAATTTTCAGGAGGCTTGGCAAGTCGTAGAAATTCAGATAGAAATTCGCCTCACGCTTTGCGTTAGATTGGACCCTGTCTTGATTTTTGGGCTGTTTTAACAGAGAAGTAGTGAATTATTCATTTTCGTAAAAAGGAAGCTTGAATGGCTAAGAAAAGTTCAGTTGCTAAAAATGAGCGCAGAAAAGCAAAATCAGCGAAGCAATTCGAAGTACGTCGCGCGTTGCGCAAAAAATCTGTTGATATGACTTTAAGTGATGAAGAGCGTTGGGAAGCTTCATTGAAATTACAAACACTTCCTCGCGATGGTTCTCGTTCTCGTGTCGTTAGCCGTTGTTATATGACAGGTCGACCACGTGGGGTTCTTAAAAAATTTGGTCTTTCTCGTATCTCTTTTCGTGAATTAGCTCTTGATGGAAAAATTCCTGGAGTGACTAAATCCAGCTGGTAATGACTGAAACCAGTAGAAACAAAAAAACCGACGGCTCTGTCGGTTTTTTTTTGCTTTTTTAAGTTCAATGGAAGCTCTGGTTGTCGTCGAGCCGAAATCCTTATTTAATGATTTTTTGGATAATAGCTGATTTCACTCCAGACTGTTTTAAGAAGTCTGTACGAAAATTGGCGGCGCTTTTTTGGTTGGAGAAAAGCCCGACACTCACTCGGTACCAAGTTTTTCCTTTAATTTCTGCAGGGATATAAAAAGCACTGTAACCTTGCCATTTTAAATTAGCAGCATGAGTTTTAGCTTCATCTTCTGTGGCGTAGGATGCCACCTGAACTGTGTACTTACCAATAGCAGAGGTCGCGACACTTGGTAAAACGCTTGAGGGCAAACGGGGCTTAGCCACTTTAGGTGAAGGGGCTTGGCCTTGAGCGACTCTCTCGGCTGCCGGGTGAACTGATTTTTCAGAACCACTGTGTGATGCACTTGTTTTGTGCTCTTTCGCGGGAGCTTGATGTTGAGTTTCTTTACTGTGGGCCTCTTTGTCACTGTGTTCGGGTTGGTGAGTGTCAGCTTTTCCGTGCTCATCACCTTTAAACTTTTTATAACCACCTTTTTCATGTTCATCTGAAGTGTGGCTTTCGTTTTTAGCTACAGTGTGTGTTGAGTGATCATTATGATCTGTTTTCGTATGGCCAGGGTCTTCGTTCGTATGGGCTTTTTCTGCCTTTACAAACTCTTCTGTCAGATTATTGACTTCTTCAGGGCTGATGGCAGATTCTGGAGTCTCCATTTTACCGTGGCTTTTATCGACAGAGGCAACCTCACGAAAAGACTGATAGTCTTTTTCTAACAGAGCGGTTCGGTGATCGCTGTCACTGACTTGTTTTCCAACAAAAGTACCGACGGAAAAAGAAAGTAAGGCAATGAAAAAAATTAAAACAAGTTTTACGACAGTGTCTGTGCGTGAACTATTCGACTGACTCCCCATAGAATAGGTCCTCCTCAATGCTTTTATGCTATTACTGTATCTCGTTTCGGTCAATGAGAGGGAAACTTGACGGCGGCCTATGGCTAGCCGTTTTAGCAGTTAGGCTAGTGTTTGAGC
>JAGRAG010000302.1:4758-8830 GCA_020435025.1 Bdellovibrionales bacterium
GCCTTTGGGTGAGTCCGAGTTAAATATATTCCTTGATTGCAGAAATGGAATTCTCTATTGGAATTATCGAGAGAATGTGCCTATATGGGAATGAAAAAAACCAGAAAAGTGGTTGAGCCATTAAAAAGGCTGTCGCCAAGGGGTCCAATTTAGATTTGAGATGATTCAAATCGAATGAGTCCGATATATAAGGCATTGAGCGAGAGATACAGTATTTTAGGTTCAAAAAGGGTCGTATACCAAAAGCCGCTTATGGTCATTGCCAAAAGGGGAAGACGTGGAACTTCAATTAGCACTTAAAGCAGCTCAAGAAGCTGCCGATCTTGGCCGCAAAGTGTTATTAGACTACTATGGTGATCTTAAAAATGTTCAAGAAAAAGAGATGGCCGGTTTGGTGAGTGAAGCGGATGTGGAATCAGAAAAAGTGATTACCGAACATTTGCTCAAATATTTCCCCAAGTCGGCAATTCTTGGAGAAGAGCAGGCTTTTGCCACCCAAGAAGTGCTGCAAGCCAAATCGCATTCAGAAGGACAATGGATCATAGATCCCTTAGATGGAACCACCAACTACATTCATCAAATTCCCATATATTGTGTGAGTATAGGGCTAGAGGTAGACGGTGAGTGTGTTTTAGGTGTCATTGATGTTCCGAGTTTAGGTGACCGCTACCATGCCGTTAAAGGCCAGGGAGCTTTTAAGAATGGACAACCGATTCGAGTCAGTCAGAGAGAGAAATTAGAGGAAGCTTTGTTAGCGACAGGCTTTTTCCCTCCAAATAAAGAAGCATTAAAAGAGCAACTAGATGTTTTTGTATCACTCATTCCACAGATACGCGGAATTCGCAGAATGGGTGCCGCTGCCTACGATCTTTGCATGGTGGCCGAAGGAGTCTTTGATGCTTATTGGGAAAAGAACCTAAGTCCTTGGGACACAGCTGCTGGCTTTGTGATTGTCCAGGAAGCTTGTGGAATCGTCACAACCTATGACTCTAACACCTACTCTCCCTTTGATAAGTCTATAATTGCCGGGAGTCCAATACTACATAAGGTCGTCAAAGAGCATATTCATAGAAGCAAAACAAAAAACCAATCTTCATAAAAGTCATGCATCATCGCAGTTGTATCGTTACTATACACAGAGCCAGTGTGGAGTTCTTTGCGAGGAGATGGGAAGAACTCCAAACGAACTTCAACTAGATCAATGTCTGAAGGCCTGTGTCCAATGTCCTGTCAAAATTCCATCTGTATTTTTATAAGAAGAGTCAAAAATTTTTGAAAATTAAAACAGGGCTTCCCTAAAGTATGAGTAGTGACATTGTTTACATTTCCCCAAAGACTCTTTTTTAGAAACTCCCTTTTCGTCGAGCTTTCTTGCTCAGAGACTCGGAGTTTGGGGAATGCTTAAAAGGAACTAGACTAAATGCGCTCCACAAAAGTTTGAACTCTCAACAAGAGTCTAAGTTTGTTCTCGACCCTAGGGGCCGATTCCTTTTTGGCATCCTTGTTGCTTATCTCTAAGTCGTAGAAGTTTGTAAGGCTATGACGAAAGTCTTCCTTGCGAAAATAAAGACAAACATCAAGGAGGATGTTTTGGCAGAAGAAGCAGAAGCACAGGCAGCAGGTGGTGATGGTGCAGAAGGTAAAGCACCTAAAGGGCAGAAGCCGATTTTGTTTATTATTTTAGCGGTAGTGAACATGCTGGTCGTCGCTGGTGTTGGTGGTATGTTGTACATGAACAAAAAGGCACAAGAACACAAACCTGGTGTTGAAGATGTTATCCAAGGTGAGCACAAACAACAGGAAAAAGAATCTTTATCTGATGACTTTATTGGAGACCTCATTCCCTTAGAGACGTTCCTCGTAAATTTAGCAGGCAGTCGAGGGCGAAAGGTCGCTAAAATCAATATGGAGTTTGAGGTTAAGGGGGAAGATGTTCAAGAAGAGATTGAAAAGTTAAAGCCTAAAATTCGCGATATGATCATTATTATTCTGTCGAGTAAAAGTTATGCCGAGGTCTCAACGACGGATGGAAAAGATCACTTAAGAACCGAAATCAGAGATCAAGTGAATCTATTTTTAACTAAAGGTCAGATCAAACAGGTCTACTTTACTGAGTTTATTTACAACTAAGGAAGCGAGAATCTATGAGTCAGGTATTATCTCAAAGCGAAGTTGATGCTCTCTTAGCAGCAGTTTCTGAAGGTGAAATTGGCGAAGAGGAATCGTCAAAAGGTGGCTCCTCTTCAGGTAATAATCTTGACGATGATCGAGTTGTCGTTGTTTATGATCTAACATCTCAAGATCGAATCATCCGAGGTCGGTTGCCGCAACTGGATGTTATCTACGAAAAATTTATGAGATCCTTCCGTGTGTCTTTATCTTCTGCACTTAGAAAGATTGCCAGTTTGAATCATGCAAGTACTGATTTCCTAAAGTTTGGAGAATTCATCAATACTTTACCAATGCCGACTTGCATGAGTGTTCTTCGTTTTAATGCTTTACGAGGCTCGGCTCTTTTTGTTATTGAAAGTAAATTAGCCTATGCGTTGGTCGATAACTTTTTTGGTGGTGCTGATCGACCCTATACAAAAATTGAAGGAAAAGACTTTACTCCCATCGAATTACAGATCGTCCTTAAGGTCGTAAATTTAGCCATCGAAGATTTAGAAGAGGCTTGGTCTTCTGTAGAAAAAATAGATTGCAGTTTCGTTAGAACCGAGATTAACCCGCAGTTTGTTGGAATTGTTCCACCTACGGACATTGTCATTGCTTCAACCTTTGACGTTGAGCTGGAAAATGCAAACGGTACGATCACATTAGTGATTCCGTATTCGACCATTGAACCTATTAAGCAAAAACTTTCTTCTGGGTTTCAGGTTGAATCTGATCAGACAGACAAGAAACTGTGGACTTCGATTATTAGAGATCAGTTATTAGAAACAGATGTAGAATTAAATGTGAATTTAGGACACACGGAAATCACCTTACAAGAGCTTATGTCGATGAAAAAAGGTGACATCATCCAGTTGGATCAAGATGCCACGGGTGAATTTGATATTTTTGTAGAAGATGTAAAAAAGTTTAGAGGATACAACGGAATCCATCACGGTACGGTTGCGATGCAAGTGACCCGTAAAACGGAAAAGTGAGGTAAAAATGGCTGACGAAGCAATCAACATTGACGAAATGGAATCGATGTTAGCAGAGACTGCAGAGGGGGTAAGTGACGATGGGAGTGAAGATGCTGTAGATGGACCATCGGAATCTTCGGATGATGAACGTAATTTAGATCTCATTTTAGATATTCCCTTAAAAGTGACTGTAGAATTAGGACGTACCAAAATGGTGGTGAGTGAGCTGTTGAATCTCGGACAAGGAAGTGTGATCGAGCTCAACAAGTTGGCTGGAGAGCCCATGGAAATTCTAGTTAACAATAAGATGGTGGCTCGTGGCGAGGCCGTCGTGGTGAATGAGAAGTTCGGTGTTCGCTTGACGGATATTATTTCTCCCACAGAGCGAGTGGAACAATTGAAATAATTGATCGATAAAATTATGTGCTCATGGAGGAGCCCTTGAAAAATTTGTTCTTTGCTTTTACTGCGACATGGTTGTTTCTTTTTCAATTGTTTGTAGACGCGTCAGAGTTATCTCAATATAAGTCAATCGACTTTAAAGAAGATGGAAATAAGCACATCGTCGAATTGGAGTTTGATGGGCCTGTGGATTCCAAAGGTTTGGTTACAGAATACATCAACCAAACCATTCAACTCTATATTACCGGTGTGTCAGTTGATGGCAAAAAATTTCAGGAAATAGACAACGCCAAGCTAGCAAGTTTTTATTCTTATCAATTAGGCAAAAATGGTATTCGTACTCGGATTATTTACAAAAAACCAATCCTTGCGGAACAACTAAAAGGACATATTCGTTATAGTTCAGAGGGGAATAAGTTAAGAGTAGAGATTGACCATGATGGTGTCGGTGAGCAGTTGGTATCTAACTCATTGCCCGAAGTTTTGCCTGTGGCTATTGATGATGAACAAAAATCAAGTCAATTGCCCCCGATATTGTT
>JAGRAG010000303.1 GCA_020435025.1 Bdellovibrionales bacterium
CAAATACACTTGAAGGGTCACCCATTGTCGAACTTTATAACTACCTTAGGGTCGATGCCACGGCTATAGGTAACCATGAGTTCGATTTTGGACCTCAAGGGCCTGACCGAGTACAGGTTCAATCGACACAGGATCCCTTAGGCGCTCTACGACTGCGAATGAAAGAGGCTCACTTTCCCTTTCTTTCTGTAAATATCATTGACCGACTCACGGGACGCCCTTTGCCTGATATAGCACCTTCAAAAGTGATCGAAAAAGAAGGAGTTACAATTGGAATCATCGGCGCAACAACTCAACACACTCCGGAATCAACAATCGCCGCCAATGTGGCTCATTTAAAATTTGTAGATCCCATTCCCCTCATAAAATCTGAGGCCCTTCGCCTTAAAAAGGAAGGTGTCGACTTTATCGTAATCACTTATCACGAAGGAGAAAAGTGTAAGGATCACTCCTTGGAATCCTTAGATGATGTAAAGACTTGTTCTACCGAATCTATTCTTCCCCTCATTGATCAGATGCCTAAGGGATTGATTGACGTCATCGTTGCCGGACACACTCACCGTGATCTTATCAAGCGATACAAAGGTGTTGTGATCCTGCAATCAGGAGCTCGCGGGCAATACCTCACTTGGGCGGAACTCTCTAAAAACGACAGCACCCCAGTTGCCTCATCTCAAGTTTCTAAGACTGAGATCTGCGAATTGGCTCAGGAAGATAAAAATGGAGAATTCGTCTGCCAATCTTGGAGCGTAAGAAAAAACGACCGACCTTTTACAGCTAGGACTTTTAAAGGAGTTGTTATCGTTCCTGACGAATGGGTCGAGACGCACATTGTTCACCCCAATGTTTCTAGAGTTGTGGCTCTAAAGAGCAGAAAAACAAAAGTCGTTGTCGACGGAAATATGGATCGACGCTATTCCGGAGAGTCTCCCTTAGGTAACTGGTTTACTAGTTCGATGCAGGCAGCCGCTGCACATGCTGGATATGATACCGATGCCGCGGTAATTAATAACGGAGGACTGCGCGCAAATATCTCAGACACAACAGTCACCTACGGAGACATATTTTCAGTTCTACCTTTTGATGACACCTTAGCTGTTTTAGAACTTACAGGAAACCAAGTTCGAAAAATGATTGAAATGCAATTAAGTAACAGCGAAGGGTATTCTCTTTCAGGAATCACATTTCATGCGAATCATCAGTGTCAAATATCTGATGTTCAAATTAATGGGAAGCCACTTGATCCCGAAGCCACTTATAAAGTTTTAACTTTAGATTTTCTGGCTTCAGGAGGATCGGGATTTAAGTCTTTAGAAGTCAAGAAAGAAAAAATCCACTTTCTTTACGAATTAGGCTTCTTAAGAGATCTTTTGTTTCAAAATTTTAAACAAGAAGATCAAGTGGTCACACCTTATAGTTACTTCAATGCCTCTATCCAAAGACAAAACGCACCTACAGTCTGTTTGCAAAGATAGCTTAACGCACCAGGCCCTTTGATTAACGGACAAAATCCATAAGAGATTTTTGGATGAGCTTGCCGGAAGTAGATAGAGTGGCCTGAAGTGTGTTTTCGGTTTTATTGATATCACTAATCACTTCGAAAGCATCGGCGTCTTCTAATTGTGAAATCAAGGCCTGAGTATCGACCTTTCCTTTGAGGAGCGACTCCATGGAATTATCTAATACCATGACCCTCGAACCAATGGTTGAACGAGTCAGCACAATCTGCGAAATGGCATCGTCAATAGGTTCTAGAGCATCTTGAATGCTCTCTTTATCATTAGACTTTAATGCGACCTCTATCTTTCTTAAGACATCAAAAATATTCGTTCCGTACTGTGAAGTTTGGGCTGTATTTCCAATACTTAACTCCTGCTCTGGTCGGTCCCAAGTATTTGAGGCCGGACCACGCAGAGCTGTATTTTTTTGTGTTTGAAGCTCTTCTTGTTGCTTTATTTTCTCTTCTTTCTTTTGGATCTGCTCGGCTAATTGCTCGGTTGACAACGCCTGAACTTGTGACTCATAGGTGATACTGTCTCGTGACAAGCCTTGGCCCGTAAAGACGGCATCTCCAGGAACGTTCATAGCTATGAACTGCTCCTTATCGACATGGATTTGCATCTCTCCTTGGTCACCCTTGTAGTGACCACCATAATCAAAGGGGGTCTGAGTGGTATTAAATCCCCCGAAAATGTAGCGCTCCCCGAGCTTTCTATTTCCTATCTGAACTGCCTGTCTATAAATCTGTCCAATCTCTTCGGCAACCACACGTCGAGATTGATCATTAGCACTCGCATCACTGGCTTGATTCAATGCTAATTCTTTCGCGCGCACAAGATGCCCCGTTAGCTCATCGAGCGACTGATCGGTAAATTCTAAAAATGATTTCGCATATGCCAAGTTCTTCTGATACTGCTTGGACCCTTGAAGCTCTATACGGGAAGCCAATACCCTAGTCGCCGCAACAGGATCATCGGAAGGTTTGGTCACTCTTTTTTGTGTAGCCGCTTGGTTTTGCAGCTCTGCCATATCGGATCTATTTTTTCCGACATTGCGATTCACTTGCTCAAAAACCATTTTATCTGCGACTCTCACAACCTACCTATACTCTTTTTAAATTCAGTACTGTT
>JAGRAG010000304.1 GCA_020435025.1 Bdellovibrionales bacterium
TTCCTTGATAGTCGTCTCGAACAATCGGCAGAAACCCAATAATCTCTACTAAAAAACCGTGTTGGCTCAGTTTAACCACTGAGCCCTTGATCGTCTCTCCCCCAAGACCTCTCACAAGAGTGATGTTAAAGGGATAGGGCTTGATTTTTTTTATCTGAACATCAGAGCCCATTGAGAAGCTCCTCTCCTTTATTTATAACTTCGAATATATCTTGAAATGGTTTTTGAATGAACAGATCCGCCCCAAGAGAATGAATAGTTTGATTGTCATATTCACCCGAATAGGCCGAAATCAAAATCACTTTGGACTGACGACGATCTCCTAACTCTTTTAGAACTTGAGGGCCACTTAAACCAGGCATCAGTACATCTAAATAAACAAGGTCTGGCTCAAACTCTAACCAAATCTTTAAAGCCTCTTCTCCGTTTTTTGCTTCAGAGATGTCCCAGTTTTTACCCCTACAGACACGAACAAGAGATCTACGAACAATATCCTCATCGTCGGCAATCAAGACTTTCTTATTCAAGACTCCTCCCCGGCAAAAAGAGGCAACTCCAATCTAAATACAGTTCCACGACCCCGAACACTTTCGACAAAAATTTGTCCCCCCATGCTTTCAATAATGTTCTTACTCATACTTAACCCCAAACCAGTCCCCTGACCGGCTTTTTTTGTGGTAAAAAAGGGATCAAAAATACTTTCCAAATTTTCTGACGGTATTCCTATTCCTGTATCCGAGACCTCCAATTGACCATATCGAGAGGAGTCCCGCTCAACAACTTGGGTGACAACCTTTAGAGTTCCAGGATTTTCCATCGCCTGACAGGCATTGTTTACAATATTGAATACAACCTGTTGTAAAAGCTGTGGTTCAACGAGAACCCTTGGATTATCCTCAGAGAGTTCAACGTGACAGGCATGACTTCGCATGGCTACTTTTAAAAAGGGCAAAGTGCGAGAGACAATTTCGTTAAGAGAGATCGCGATCAAGTGCTTCGAACCCGTCTCTTTGGAAAACTCTAATAAATTGGTGATGATCGACTGACATCTCGCCGCAGCCTTTTCTACTTCAACCAAGTCTCCATATCTTTGGCTCTGTGAATCCGTCTCTTGTATAAGAACTTGACTCATACTTCTAATACCTGTGAGTGGATTATTGAGTTCATGAGCAATGTTACCCGCAAGATGACCGATAGCTGCCATCTTTTCATTTTGAATCATCTTTCCTTGCAGTTCTTGCTTCAAAGTAACGTCCACATAATAGTTAACAACATTGGTAAGATGACTTCCCGTAACCAAACGAATAGGGTAAGAGTGCACCTCAAACATCCTGTTTTGCTTTCGAACATATCCGACCTGAGGGTCTCCTGTTCGAAAGACTTCCTCTACCGGACAACCGGAACAGACCGTGTCTTGACGATTGAACTTCTTGTAGCAGATAGATCTTTCTTTTGTTTCTCCAAAGGCTAGGTTGTTTCTCATTAACATATAGTCTCTGTCTAAAATAGCAATAGGATCCATCACTCCATCAAAGGTGCGTTCCCACATAAGCGAAGCGACAGTAACGATCTGATCCAGTAAAATGCGATCAAAGGTGATGGCTAATGGTTGGAGGCACTCCCCGGCAAACTGTAAAAACCTCTCTTCGTCTCCTGGCTTAAAAGTATGCTCGAAAAACAAAATGCCTTCTCTCATCTGACTTGGATCTGACTCAAAATTTCCTTTAACGAATAAAGGAATGGCTATCACTTTAGCTATGGGTTTTCCAAATTGATTAGCTAAATACTGGCTGTCTTCAACTTGGTTGACCCTGAGGCGCACTCCCTGAGTCCAACCGCTGTTTACTGTACGAACCATCACCTCATTGGTTTGCGAATACATCAACTGTTGAACTCTCTGGCTCGAAGGAAACCCAAGATAAATATTTACAACCTGGTGAAAAAACTTAACATTGGCTTTTAAAAGCTTGTAGAGCTCCTCAAGATCATTCACAAGAGCCAGGTTCTTAATAAATTGAATCAGATTTCTCATCCCGGATATCTTATCTTCGACTTGAGATTTTGAAATCGATAGATGCCGAG
Source organism: Bdellovibrionales bacterium (assembly GCA_020435025.1). GTDB lineage: Bacteria > Bdellovibrionota > Bdellovibrionia > Bdellovibrionales > UBA1609 > JAGRAG01. Next base: position 2,083 of record JAGRAG010000304.1, read on the forward strand.
TTCTTTCAGCCACCAAAAGCTCTAAGCTATTGGTCATCTCCTCAAGTCGAGCATTCTGTAACTTTACATCCTGTAAAACTAAATTTTGCTCTCTTCGCAACTTAAAGCTAGAAACCGCTTCCTGAAGAACTGATCTCACATCCTCTCCAGAGTCATCTTCCGAAAGTACGAAATGAGCCCCCCCAATATTCACACTTCTATCAATCCAGGTTCTCTTTTGGGCGTCATCAACAACGCCATCTAAAAAAAGAACACGAGTCACATTTGGCCAGAGGTTTTTAATCTTATTTAAGAACTCAACAGGTTGATCATATAGAGACTCCGCTACAGCAACAACAACTGCTACCTCAGTCGAATTCTGATCAAGAAATTCGCTTCCCGCATTAAAATCTTGCTCCATTTTTATAGGCAAGGACGAAAACTCGTCTCTAAGAGTTGTATTCGAACCTATCCATAAAACTTTGAGGTTATCTGAATGCTCTAGTTCCATCTACAATAGGAGACCATATTTTCTACAAAGGTTCCAGAAAGCATTTTCAGAATTTAAAAGATTTTACAAACTAGGAGTTGGACTCAATAAGTCCTGCCAAGCCTCCATGGCATTTGATAGTTCGTATTCCAACAAGTCCGCAAGATGTATAAAGTCCTGGTTCTCGTAGGCATCGGATATCTCCGCAACGATTTGAATGAGACTCTTTTCTAAACTCGACCATTTCTGATCAAAGTCTAGGCGATCAGTTCGTTTAAGCAAAGGACCTTTTAAAAGCGACAAAGCGTCTGTCAGCCACCGGCACCCATCCATAATATCCCTAAATGATTTCTGCGCCTCTAACTGCTGTTCTCCTCTAAAGATATCCGCCACTTCAATAGAATAGTCTCTAACTTTAGGAATCCACTCTACGACAGAGGCGATGGAATTACTCACAAGGTCCTCCGGCCTTTGCGAAGAAATCTCCAACTCACTTATATCGGCCATCAAGGAGTCAGAAAACTTCAACTCATCTTCTTGGGTTAAAAACATCCCATTGACCCTAATCCCGCAAATCACCTCGCCTTCAATAAGCAGATCTGCCTCAAGACGCTTGATCACCTCACCAAGATCGATACATCCCGAAAAGTCCTTTCTTAAAGCATCACTCGACCATTTCTTGGTTTGCATAATCTTCTCCATAAGTTTCATAGTCTTGATTCATCATATCTTCATCCGAAGAATCCACAAAAATGCGACAGATTAACTGCAACTTACTAAACAATTCTATCGTCTTCGCTACAACCACCTCTAAAGAGCCGGGACCCACTCGGAGCCGTTCCGTTTGAAACCAAGACAGTAATGGAAACATGGAGGGTACCATTCGATCCACAGTTTCAAGTATGCGATCCACCTGTTCTAGGATCTCCATAGCCATTTTCCGAGTTTGCGGATCAATAACTAAATCCAGCTGTTCAAGAGCTAAACTACAGACTTCATCCAATCGCTGATACATTAACTCCTCTTCTACAGTTCGAGGCTGAGGAAAATTACCATCCATATATAAAGCTTCAATCAGATTAAACTCGTAATCATCAATTTGCAGGCCTCCCCTTAATTCAAATCCAACAAGATCCCTTCCTGTACGAAGGACAACAGGCAATCCAGATTCCTTGTCGGACAACAGCGCCTCTGTTTCTCGAATCACTCTATCTGAAGTGAGCGACGCTTCTTGATCCGCAAAAATCACTCGCGATCCAACACTATAGGGACCTGTTTCCCAGAAGTTGACCGTAGAAAAAGAAAGGTTGAGGCACAATCTACCGAGCAACGATGCAACCTGCATAGGTAAACTATCGCAGCCTAAAACGAGCCGAGACCCATCTATCAAAGGAAAAATGTCTCGAACTGCTGTTTTTCCAACGAGGTTTACGATTCTATCGACATGGGCGGTGGATTCAATTTCTTGTCCAATGGAAGCTTCATCGGGTGACCCAATGAGTACGATGTCTCCCTCGTAAAACCTCGATAGGCCTCGAACGATATGAGCCCATTTAAACGAAGCCAACCTCTTGGCTTTCTCGCTCGCTCCAACATGGATGAGTAAATAATCATCACTTAGGGCAAAGGTATTTTTTAAATCTCCTAGAGATCTATCCTGACTGAGATTTAGAAACCAGTCCATCTCAGTCAAATCTACTTCACAGATAGCCGCAAAAATGTCGGCAAGATGAATTCGACTGAACTTTCCAACGCCCACCTGTCCATAAAAGTAAGCGCTCGCATCATCAGGAATAGCCAAAGAACCGTCTTCGTAACGCGTGTATCCTTTAATTTCAGATCCGAATTCCTCTAACGCCGCACATATATGACTAGAAAGAGGAGAAAAACTGAGATTAAAAACGTGAGTGAAACTCTGTGCAATCAAATGGTCTACAAACTGAGTCGTTCTTCTTACCGACTCAGGGTACTCTCGATGATCTAAGATCGTCGGCTCCAATATGGTGCGACTGTCGAGTTCCCAGACCTTGTCCACCTCATCAACATGGGCGATGGCTTGCTTGAAGCGACTTCTTACAAGTACATGAATCTCCGCATGCGGATACTTCCGTCGCAAAGCATGAACGGTCGGCAACGTGATGATGATGTCCCCAAACCTTGCCAATTGAAGAATTAGTATTTTCATCCTTTTACCTGTTCACGAATCAGTTCTGTTAAAACTTTTATTTTTTTGACTTCTTTCGTATAGCCTTGGGTTTTT
>JAGRAG010000305.1 GCA_020435025.1 Bdellovibrionales bacterium
AGGTTTTAAATCAAGGGACTACAAGTTTTTCTAAAGATTCGTTATTTTATGGTTTAATTCACCAGCGAATTGGGGCTGCATTGGCGAGTGTCGATCAATGTGAGTCGGCTAATGAGCATTTTATTAAAATTACGGAACAAGCAAGTTTAGGACTATTGCACCCAGAAGCCTACCTTAACACTGCTCTTTGTTATGAAAAACTTAAACAGTTGGATAAGGCCGAAGAACTCTATAAAAAAGTAGCCTCTGAATTTTCGGAAACGGATGCGGGTCGTTCGGCAAAGACCTATAGCCGTCTTCTAAAAATGAAAACGATGAGTGAAAATCGATGATTCGAAGAGGCTTGTTTTTTATAGTCATTCTGATTCTCTCAGGGTGCTCTTCTATGAATCAGCATGTACAGGTCCCAAAAGAATTGAGTTTTAAAACTGAATGGATAGTAAGCACCTTACAAAGTCCTTATTTAGGTTATAGACGTTTGCATGCGATGAAGCCTGTTTTTTGGCGAGACAATGTGATTGTCGGAAATACGATAGACGGAATTGTTTGCTTGGACAAAGTAAGTGGGGCCAAGATTTGGACAAGGAAGTTTAAAGGCGGTGTTGGAATTGCAGCTGAAGTCTCTGAGAATAAAATATTTGTTGGAACCGGAGAGGGTCAGTTTATGGCCTTATCTGCATCTAATGGCGAGACGGTCTGGAGTTATCCTATTCATTCTTTAGGTGTAGGGGCTCCCCTTGTCTCTCGCGGAAAAGTCTATTTTATCTCAGGGGATCATATACTTTATGCATTGGATGCTCAAACAGGAAGAAAACTTTGGACCTACAATAGGCAAGTCAGTACGACGACATCTATATTTGGAGCTGGTCGTCCTTTAGAGGTCGATAATAAAATTTTTGCGGGATTTGCTGATGGCCATTTCGTAGCTTTAGAGAAAAATACAGGTGGCCTTATCTGGGATGTTGCTTTGAAAACCGAAGGCCGATTTCGTGATGTAGATAGTAGCCCTGTTCACTTTGACAACAAAATTTATGTCGCATCTTTTGATGGATCTTTGTTTTCTATTGATAAAGAGGGCAATGTTTTATGGCGAAGTGAGGGCGGTGCCGCTAGTGATCTCTTAGTAACCGACAATCGTATTTATTATTCGACAACGGATGGTAGAGTTGTGGCGCTTGACCGACTGTCTGGAAAGTTGATTTGGGAAAAGAAAAATTTAAGAGGTTATGGCACCGGGCCTATATTTTATAAAAACATGCTGCTTGTTGGTGAGACCTCTGGACGGCTCTTAGCTTTAAACTTAGAACAAGGTGAGACGGTGAGTGAGTTTTCACCTGGACATGGAGTCTCTAGCTCTGTGGCCATCTCAGAAGATCATAGCCTTTATTTTGGGTCTTTGGGGGCTAATTTGTTTTCGATTCAGTTAGCTTGGAAGGAAACAAATAAAAAATGGCCTTGGGATTAAAGTTTCAGTTTGTTGTGCTTATTTTTGTTTCCATGTTCGTAGGAGCGTGCTCACAAAAGCCGTGTAGAGGAGTTGAGCTAAAAAAACCTCTGCTTAGAAAAAGTGAAGTTTTCGACACTACTGTTAAGAAAGACTATTCTCAAGAGCGACTCTGGGTTTACAAATATGACGGTAGTCAGCAGTGCCGTATGGGCAAACCTCTTCCTCCAGAAATTATGCAGGAACAACTTAGCGGAATCGAAGTTTATAAATCAATAAGTGTCAATGACGGACTCATGCATATCACATCATGTGGCTCTCCCACGGGACAGGCGAATGTGTATTGGATTGATAAAAAAAACAAAGAGAAAGCTTTAGAGCGTGGCTTTAAAGAATGGCAGTTTAGGGAGTTAAAGTAATGATTCAGATTGAGCCTAGTTTTTCGATTAATGAAATTTGTGATTTAATCCTAGATGTTCCTGACTTTCCTAAAAAGGGAATCAACTTTAAAGACATTACCCCTATTTTGGCAAATGCAGATGCTTTTCGTTCGTTAGCAGCCCACTTTGCAGCACAGATACATCCGTTAAGAAGTGGAAAGAAAGACTGTTTAGTAGCGATTGAAAGCCGTGGCTTCTTGTTTGCTTGTTCGATGGCTCCTATTTTAAATATTCCCGTGGTCTTAGCTCGTAAACCTGGAAAGCTTCCTAGAAAGACGGCCTCCTATACTTATGATTTGGAGTATGGAACGGACACGGTGGAAATTCATGCAGATGCTATCGCTCCTGGAGAAGAAGTATTTATCATTGATGATGTATTAGCTACTGGCGGTACAGCACATGCAGTAGAAACTCTTTGCAGAAACATGGGAGCTGACGTCAAAAGCCATCATTTTTTAATGGAACTCTCTTTTTTAGAAGGTGGACAAAAACTGTCTGCCCCTTACTATGCAATGAAATCTTATACCAATTCCATTAAATAAGTGCGTATTTTTTGTGGGACTATTTTTCGAAGTTTGTGCATTTGCGATTGAGAACCATCGTAGGCATGCCCAAAAGTACGTTAAGAATGGATCGATTAAGCAAAAGTATAAAATTCGAAAAATGAGTCACAAAAAATACGCACTTATTTAATGGAATTGGTATTACAACAAAAGGTGCCAGTTCCTTTCCGGATGCAGTGATTGAACTATGAAACGTCGCTTTCGAAAGAAGAAACTGACACTTTTTGTTGTTCCAAGCACCTTTTACATAGGGCATTTATAACGAGAAAGATAAGTGTAGCAAGGACACCAGCGAGCATCACGAAAAATTCTATGCCATAAGGGATGGGGCCTGTCGGGCTCTGAAGTAGCCAGCCTATGAGTATAGGGGCAACGTACTGATTGATAAACAATATAGTAAATGTCAGGCGATTGATTGTGCTGTGACCTAGAAATCTCCAGAGAAACAAATTGGGGTTAGAAATGACCGCTCCTACGGCAAAGGCTCCCATAAAAGTCATTTCTAAATATCCGATTCCTACACGAGGATCATGTGCTGAACTCATATATGCCGGAACCTGCAGGACATGACCTAAAAAGCTAAGGCCTCCTGGAAAAAGAGCTAAATGCAGTAAAATATCATCGACAATTATAGCTGAGTCGGGTGTCTTTCTGACAATGACCAGAATTTCATAGAAACAAAATAAAATAAGTCCTATTGAGGTGAAGGATGAGGTGGGAACAACTCCGTTGAGGGAATGAAAAAACAGCTCAGGGATATTCCACTGTATCCACATGGAAGAAAAGTTTCCACAAGCCACAATACCTAATAGAGCAAGAGTCATTGGTTTTGACCAAGTATCGAATACTTTCTCTGCAAGACGACTTCCTGACATCAATAGTAAAGAGAAAGCTGTAAAGGGAGACATCACCGGGCTTGAAGGGGAATAAAGAAAACCATTACTAGTAAACCATGAAATGAAAACAACAAAGCTGCCAATAAATATAAAAGAATCTAACCCTTTGGAGACTTTTGCTAAAAATCTATTTAGCCTAACCGACATTAATTCCACCTTGTGTCACTTTTCAAAATCATTGTATTCCAACAACATAGCGGAGAAAACTGAAATATAATGTAACATAATCGTTATTTTTCAAATAGACAGGAAACCTTGTTGACTTAATATACCTAGTAATACAAGGTACTTTGCTATGAGTGATGAAATTAAAAAGTGGAGCACGCAGATAAAAAAGGGATACTTAGAACTCTGTATCTTAAGTCTGATTCAACAACGTCAGAGGGTTTACGGATTTCATCTTTTAACTCTCCTCAGTAAACACGAGATTCCCGTTAAAGAAGGCACTTTATATCCCTTACTGAGTCGCATGACTAAGGAGGGCCTGTTAGCTCCGCAATGGGAGACCGAAGGCATAAAAGGACATCCACGCAAGTTTTATCGTCTGACGAAAGCGGGTGAACAGAGTTTAGAAAAAATGATGGCGGAATTTAAAAATATGAATTCAATTTTAGAACGGATTCGATCCGTAGGAGGAAAAGATGCAGTCACAGGAGCTTGAACTTTATTTACAAAAGCTCGATCAATCATTGGGGTCCATTTCAGTAAGTGAAAAGGCGGAAATAATCACAGAGATTAAAAGTCATGTTATTGAAGCTATTCAAAATGATCCCACCCAATCCGTCACTTCAGTTTTAAGGTCTCTAGGAGAGCCAGAGCAGGTCGCTAATAGATATCTATTAGAGAGAGGGCTAAGACCTCAATTGGCTCCCAAGCACCCAGTGCTGAAGTGGTTAGTGGTTGGATTTTTAGGAACTTTTGCCATCATGGTTTTCGGTGTCATTTTATTGGTATCGCAGTTTATGCCTATCATCCATGTCGACGAACAAAAGGGAAGAGTTCAAATTTTAGGGGGATTGATTGATGTAAATAGTGATTTGGGTCAGCTGGAAATTGGCGGCCTTACCTTAGATAATTTTGACGATGAAAATGATGTCCGTGTCTTTTCAGGCACCAAATCTCTTAAAGAAGGAAATTGGAATTCTTTAGAAATGAAGTTCTCTAATGGAAAAGCAAGATTTGAAATCAGTAAAGATGAAGCTTTACACTACAATTGCAAGGTCTCTAAAAATCGGGAAGGTTCGATTTTTAACGAGACGGACCCTGAACGGTTGGTTTTAGATCTTTCTAAAATGGCTTATAGTAAGTGTACGATTTCACTTCCCAGAGGAATTTCTACAATTGTTGATGGAAAAAATGGAAAGATTAATATTGAACGACCTAATGGACCCTTTAAGATTCAACTCTTGAACGGTAAAATTGATATCGAGCCCAACGAGAGCCTTGCTTATAGCTACAATTTAAAGGTTGTTAATGGAAAAATTGATGATTTTGAAAATGATGCATCAGAAGCAGCCATTGCAATTGAAGCTTCTGTAATAAACGGAGCTATAAAAAGAAATTAGATCTGAGATAAGCACTATCCAATATATCGAGTAAAAATTGAAAAAACGGGCCATAAAGCCCGTTTTTTTTGAGTAAATGGATTAAAAAAGTGGCATCTTTTTAAGGATTTGCAAATGTTTCCTAATTAGAATTGATGATTGTTAATTTTTAATATTTCTTATATAGACAGTTGGGTTTAACCGCCGAATTTCAGATATGGTTTCATTTAGGGGGGAGATTGGTCCTAGGTGAAAGTGATGCGGTTTTTTTTGATGAGTTCGTTGATCGAGCGGTAACAAAAAAAGGAAAGGCATGGCATTGCAACCAATCTCAGTTCTATTCGTTCGCATTCTGATTATTTTATCTCTTCAGGCCTTTGTTGCACTCTCCTCTTGGGCGGGGCACCCTCCAAAAGACGGAATCACAGTTCAGATTAATGATTGCGTTTATCTTTTAGAAAGGTCGATTCAGACAAATACTTTAAGAGAAACTCTGAAAGCGGCCTCCGTTAAATTACAAGCAGCTCGTACAGAACAACCCGACCCTAGTTTTGTTGATATTGAAGCTGAACGAAAAATTGAGTGGTCGGGAGTGAGTGGATTGAAGGTTTTTGATCACTTCTTACCCCAAGAAAGTGGAATTAAATTTCTACAAACTTCTAGTGTCAATCAAGAGTCTCCATGGGTGGCTATGAGGCTTTCTCCCGAGACAGGTGGCTTTTTAAATGTTTCTTATCCATGGAGAGGAAAGAACTTAAAAACTACAGTTTACTTCAACAAGCCCATTCCTACCCATCCGGAGCAAACTTCTAGTCAGTATCTTATTGGTGGTAACCATGAATACGTTATCTTAGATATGCATGGAGGAGGTACGCCTTCGGCTGAATCAGGAAATGGTTCCTCAAAAGGCTCATTTTATGTAAAAAGGGGGATTCCTTTTATATCGATTGATTTACCTGGTCATGGAAAGGGAACCCGAGAACCAATGAATGGTTTGGACGATATCTTGGATAATTACTTAGCAATTTTGGACCAAATTGTTCATCCAGATGTAAAAGTTTTTTTAACCGGTCATAGCTGGGGAGGAGAGATCGCTCTTTATGCCCATCAAATTTCTAAAGACCCCCGACTTCATAGAATTCAGGGATTTGTTCCTCAGTCACCTCCTGGTGACCTTTCCTTGGGCGGATCTGCAGAAGATAAAGTTCGTTTAGAAGAGGCTTTAGAGCATCGTTTACTTCATGATCCTGTACTAACGGAAAGAATTGCCGAAGGAGATTATGAATTTCTATCTAATATTGTTAGAAGTGGAAAGGTAAATCCCGTTGCGAGTTGGTACACCCAAGCAACGCAAATGGAGTATAGCTTTGCAATCAATCCGAGCGGTCATCGGCATCTAAAGCCAGCCTTGGTGTTGATGGGAAAAAGTGATGGACTCGTGTATGTAGGTCGTGAGGAGGCCTTTGAGCGATACATGTCAAAAATGGTGGAAAGTGGTCGCTTTGTTGTTATGGGCAAAGGACAAACCTTTAAAGGGAGTGATATAGATACGGGTCACCAAATTTTCGATAAGGAGATCGAACTTGGAAAACTTCTTGAGGAGTTAAATATAAATTATGAGGATTTAGGTCCTAATTTTGACTCTATTGATGCAAAAGTTTATGAAGCAAATATGAGGGCTCTCTTGTTTATGGGAGAAGTCGCGGGCAAGCACTTTGGTCGCGTGAACTACGAAGGAGATCAGGGCACCTATTCTCTTCTTTACAAAATGTTTTTACTCTATTCGAATAATTTCGCATTTAGAGAGTATATTGATCAAGCGGTTGAGTATATTCGTCGGCCTTTGGAAAATGCGACAACTCTTCAGTACAGAAGAAAGGTGTTGGCTCGGGCGGTTGATTCTGCAAAAAAGCTGATGGATGAGAAAGACAATAAACTTCCTAGAATTGTTCAAGAGAGAATGAAGGACTACGATCGCAAGTACGACGTAGTTGGCGGAAAAGAGGTAGCCAAGAGAGAGTTGGCGCTGACTTTTTCTCCGGAGCGAAAAAAAGTCTTAGAGGAGTTTCTGGTGGCCATTGAAAAGGCTGAAGAAGACTTTCGAAAAACTTTTCGCCCGCAAGAGTATCTAGATAAAATAAATGAGCTAAAGTTAAGCGTTTCTCATAAATTAAAAGAATTTCGATCGAGGAAAGAGAAAAAGGCGGCAGGTCAGGTGGTGCCACAATCGTGGTTTGATGAAGATTTGTTTGCTCAAGCGCAACGTCTTTTTGATATAGATGAAGCTAATAAACAGATTGCTGCACTCTCAAAAAGAAACTCTAGAGATCCATTTCCTGAATACGAAGAAACTGTGGCTGGCATCCTGTCCGAAGTGGGATTTGCTTCTGTTGAAGCTTTGTCCGCTGAAGCTTCTCAGCCGGTGAAGCCAATCGATGGATTGCCTGGGCACGATCAGACAGAAAGAAAAAAAATATTAGAAAATACTTTTCAGCTGATTAAAAACTTAGAGAAGCTTAAACGGAGTCTTTATTCTGAAGCCAATGCTGAATATGTGAAAAGTCACGTGACCTTTCCTTCGGGAATTCAGAGTGTTAGTCAAGCAAAGTGGGAGCTGCGAGCAGATCACTCGGTGGCTAGAAAAACTCAGCTGGCGGAGTATTTGGAAAATTATGATTCTGAAGCACAGAGGATTAAAAATGAACTCAGTGAAGATTTCGATAGACGCATAGATGAGCTTGAGTATCCGGACGGGATACATGGGTACGATGTTGCTGAAGCTGCTTTGAATAAGGCAGATCAGCAATTAGCTGATCATTATGTGCCACAAAATAATAATAGAGTTCACTACGAAGGGATGGTTAAGGCCATCACGGCAGTACAGGAAAAAAGTGATGTTGTGAATCGTGAACTGGAGCGAGTGAATCTTCAGCTTGACGGATTGAAAGACAAAAGAGACGAAATGCTACGAACGGTACAACAGGTTTATGAGCAAGTCGTTAAAGATCCTTTTTCAGAGAAACTTCCTGAAAAATTGATTCAAGCCGCGCAAAAAGCTGAAGAGGCTCTTTTAATTTGGATTGATAAAAATAAAGCACTATCAGATAGGCAATCTAACCATTTATTGGAGGCTCACAAACAGGGTAGAACCTCGGGTTGGGCAATGGCGCATCCTCCAGAAGATATACATCAGTACTATGAAGCTTACAGTGAGGCGAGGAAAGCGTACTATGTGGCTTTAGAAGAGGTGAATTCCACGTGGTTGAATCTTGCTATATCAGGTCAGTTCAAAGACTCTGAAATCCCAAAAGCAAAGAAAGTTCAAAGTTTGCTGATTCGACTTTTAGGGGAAAATTATTTGAGCGATCGCACGTTAGGTGAAAATAGTATCGAAGGAAAATTGCAGCGTTTAGAAGAACAGCAAGACCACTTGTTGCGTCTTAAAGCAGTGACCATGAGAGAGTTAAACGAAAAGAAGATGGTCTATCTGCAACGTTTAAAAGAGGACCCGCATGCAGAAGGGTACTACGAAATAGTTAAGGTTCCGATGAAAGATCTTTTGGATCAAGGTTTTGACGACTTTTGGTTTCAAGTCAATCAAGGACCTAATTCAAAAGCCTATAGGCAAGCCTTAACGTCTGTGATGTCTAACTGGGAGTCTAAGACAATGTGGGTCGATGTATTACGAGAAGGGGATCGTGCTCATCCAGACTGGTACCCTGTAAAATCATTTATGAAATAAAAAAAGG
>JAGRAG010000306.1 GCA_020435025.1 Bdellovibrionales bacterium
GTAATTTCCTTAAATATGTCTCCGACTTTGATTTTGTAGGACCCATATTGCCTTGGAGCGACTCGTATATTTTTAACAATTTCCCTAAATTTTTTGAGACCCAAGGCTTCTTTTAAAGGCACATGTTCCGATGCCGTATACTTTTCTTCAGCACCCTCTTTGACGTCTTGTGGCGTGGGCCGTTGGTACCCAATAAGTCTTAAAAATTGGCTCCAATAAGAAACGGCAAAGGGCTTTTCGCCAATGCTTTTGAAATCAAATCGCTCTTTTTCTTCAATGGCTTTTTCTTCAAGGGCCTTTGTGACTTCGGGTTCTGAAAAAGCGAACTGCAGCATTCGAATGGGGCCACTGGCCAATCGAATCAGTCGCGCTAAAAAGTACTTTCCTAGGTTTCCGAGAGCTCCATTGGGTGAAAAGGCCATAAGTAAATAGTCTTCACCTGTACCCTTAAAATGCCAGGCTGTGGAAAGGGGATAGGTGTAGCTTTGATAGCGGTTGGTGCCTCGAAATCGCATCACTAAAGTTTTACTTAACTCATGGTGAACCAACTGAGCTAAAAGATCACTTTGAATGATGGTCAAATGATTGGCATTGGGATGAGCTTCGCTGTGGCCCCGAACATCACCGACCAGTCCAGATTCCGTGGGATTTCCACTGCTAATTAAAACAGTTCCCTTTCCAGGAATAGACCAATCTCTAACAGCAATCTTTTGATGATTGAGACTGACAGAGTCGACTTCGACGGTGGCGACTCCGGCTTCGACAAGAAGTCGGACTAAATCAGCAACGGCAGGTCGGCTATTGGCCACCTCTTTATCAACACCAACAATGATGTTTCGACTTTCCATTTCGGCAATGAGCGACTCTCTTAACTCAGGGGTCATCTCAAGATCTCTATTTTTGTAATATTCTGCAACGGCTTCCGGAGATGCTTTTTTGCCTCCTAGTTCCGTATGCTTTTCCGAAATGGCTCGAGCGATGGATAGGAGGTCAAAGTCGAAGGCATTAGACATGTACTCTTTTGATGTTTCTCGAACAAAGGTTTCCCAAATGTGCTCGAGGTTGTCGGCGGGTATTTCTTTTTGTCGTTTACCGGCTCCTTCAAACCGGGGGTGATTGTAATACACCCCTTTTATCTTATAGGTCGAACTGCCGGAAGCGTTGACCATGGGAACCGGTTTTGTGACATCATTGAACTCCAACAATTGTTCCATAACTCCCGGTTGATTGCGCCACTCCATGATGGCTTCTAAAAAACGCTGTCGAGCCTTTTGCTGGCTTTGATATTCAGCTTGAGTGAGCCCCTCTTTTTCTTCGAAAATGACGGGAACCTCTTTGATGTATCTTTCGACATCCGGCCAGATCTTCGGGTTTTCTCGGAGCGCCAAAAAAACTTGACCTTCGGAAATGTCTTTCAAACGGGCCAATTCAGAAGCTTGATCACTGGTCATATTCCGATTGGAAACCTCCAGAAGCTCAGGAAAGATCTCTCTTAAAGCCGCTTTAACTTCCTTTCGCGCCATCAAATGGCGAGTCATCCAAAAAATTCGCTCATAATCGTAAGAGTGAGGTCTATTGGCAATGTCATTTTCGACAGCCGTATCCAGTGGATCGGCTACGGCGACGGGGTTGGCAAAGTTCATCGAACTTGTTGACAGAAGAACGAGAATTGTCACTGGGAACGCACGAAATTGGGCCGTGACAGAGATCATTTCTAGTAGTTTTGTTAAATAAGTTAAGGATGTTTTCATGACGAAAACTGAAGCAAATTAAGGGCCAGAAAAAACAATTTTTATAGAATCACTCTAGGTGGTTTGTTCTTGTCAGGCCAAGGGCAATCGGCTTGACGAGAACAACGGATTAGTTTCCTGATACTTCACAGATTTTCTTTTGCCAATGGCACTCATTGGAAGCACAGTCTGAATCCCACTGACAGGAAGATCCATCGGGAAGTCCGCCTCCTGGAGCTTCGCAGACCTTTCTTTGCCAATGGCACTCGTTGGAAGCACAATCTGAATCCCATTGGCATGCAGACCCATCAGACAGACCGCCACCGGCGACTTCACAGACTTTCTTTTGCCAATGGCACTCATTAGAAGCACAATCTGAATCCCACTGACAGGAAGACCCGTCAGGGAGTCCTCCTCCGGGAGCCTCACAGACCTTTCTTTGCCAATGGCACTCGTTGGAAGCACAGTCCGAATCCCATTGACAAGAAGATCCATCGGTCAGGCCCCCACCAGCGACTTCGCAAACTTTCTTTTGCCAGTGGCACTCACCAGAGTGGCAATCCGAGTCCCATTGACAGGATGAGCCATCGGGCAGCCCCGCGGCAAAGAGTGTTGAGCCAAATAAAAGTGAGATTAAAAATAATGCGGTGATATAAAGTGATTTCATTTTCCCCCCTCTAAGAAAACGTGAATTCCCTGTTTATAGCAAAATTAAGACCATGACAATATGACACCACTTCGGAAATTAAATTGTGTATCAAGTTGAATGTGGGAAACTAAAAAAGGGAAATTAAGCATAGAACGCATATTAGTTGAGTAGCTCAGGTTTTATGCAATAACCGCTTGCTCGGTAGATGGAAAAAGTGCCAACACTGTCTTTTGAACAGAGAAGGTCCATCACAACTTTAGTTCTCTGATACTCGCGGTCCCAAATTTCATTAAAGGTACCGTAGTTAAATGCCAATCCTTCATCACAGTCGGCTTGATTAATATGTGATTCGATATCTTGATAAAGGGGATAGTCACCTTTTGCTAAAGGCCCTTGATCGGTTTCAATGGCTTCTGGCAAATGAACCTTTTGCAAAGCAATATCTAAAATGACGGTTTTGACGTCTCCTGCTTTATCAGAAGATTTTAGTTCTATTGGTTCGTGACAAAATTGATGAGACGCGAAGCTGGATAGGCTTATAGTAGCAAGCCCAATAAGAATGAGTGATTTCATAACCTTTCCCCCTTTTTGAAAGCGAAAGATAGCTATGAACCTTTAAGGAGTAAAGTTAGATTTGTATAAGGGCTAATTTTAAAAAAAGTACCTTGGATGATCGGGGGAGATTAAAAAAAGTTTATGCAGCTGAATCTTTTAAATCTTTGAAAACTTCATTTATTTGAAGCTCCCATTCATTGTAATCCTCCGAAATGCTGGACAGAGCATCGCTAAGCTCTTCTTTGGTGAATGTTCTAGCCAAAACTTGAGGTGTTTGAATGATTTCTGACAAGGTTTTAAAGCCCGGTTTGCTGGGTTGGTAGACTTCACTAATGACTTTAACACCTTTTCCTTCAATAAGGACATCTTCTTGAGCATCAACGGAGTGGTTGTCTTCTTGATTCTGTTCGACAACCTTTGGTGGTGAGTTAGTAAATACAAGGTCTCCTTCTGTGTCTGCATCTGGAGAGTTCTCCCTGCTTTGAGAGGCCTCTGGTTGCGCTGCGGCTGTCACTGGCTTTTCCCTTTCGGATCCGTCAGACATTGCTGCAGCAAAAAGATCGGCCATAGAGGGCTCATTGGTGTTCGATTCGGGAACGGGTATCACTTTTGGCTCTGTAGGTAGATCTTTTAGAAGATCATGGACCAACTCAGATGATGGTTCCTTTTCGGAGGGAGTGTCCTCAATAATTTGAGAAGGGGTCTCCGTATTGTTTAAAAAGAAGTCAACAATGGGTTGGTGAAACTCTTTTTCAAAGTATGGAGCTGGTTCACTGCCATCAAGACCCGCGATTCTTTGAATGGCCTCAATCGGCTTGAATTTCACATAACCAAAGCGGACGCTCGTGAGCTTGTCGAAGTGATCGGCAAAGGCACAAATTTTGGCTGCTGGATCAATGGCTTCAGATGTCAATCCATAGGGAAAGCCACTGCCATCTGGGTGCTCGTGATGCTGAAGAATCATTTTTAGGGAAAGTTCGGGAACCTCTAGTTTTTTATGCATTAGTGACAGCTTGGCGTTTCCGGGATGCAACTTGTACTGAGCAAATTCTTCTGGAGTCAAATCTTCATAGTTTTTAAACATGGAGTTAGGATCAAAGTCACTGAGTCCGATGTCATGAAGAAAGCCGCCTATTTTCAGTGACTCAGGCTCAATAATGCCAACTATAGATCCAAATAAAACGCAGTAGGTTGCTACGTTTTTAGAGTGAGAAAAGGTTGTCATGTTTTGTGAGACGAGATCCATGACCGGTTCCATAAGAGCTTCTTTGGAACCGCTTTCGTCTTTTAAATCAAAAAGGACCCGGCTCATTCCTGATAAAATTTGGTCACTCTCTTCTTTATTGAATTCGTCTGCAGAAAAGAAGCCATTCATCAGTCCTTTGATCTCTTTAGTGATCACCTTTTGTTTTTCTACCTTGGACAAGTTAGGGTCATCTTGAATCTCATTTAAAAGTTTAGAGTAGAAATCGGTATAGGTGTTTAGGTCCGTCTTTCGAATGTAAAGTGAATATTCTCTATGCTTTTTGAATTTTGTAACTGTATCTGGATTGAGTTCGGATCCTTTTGTTCGGTAAAGAAGGATCTTTCGGTTAGCGGGGAGACAGACATACACATCAAAAGGAAGTGTAGATTCTTTAGAGAGTTCGGATATGTTGATTCGCGAAAGTAGTGAAAGATCGAGTTTTTCTTTTTCAATTTCGATGGGACTAAATTCAAAAAGTGAATTTATGATAAACTCATCTTCATATCCAGCACTGTAGGCAATGGAAACTCCAGCCTCTTTGATCTCCTTGTTAGTGACTTCCACAGGAGGATTGTAGACTCCAATCACCTGGCATTGGGGTTGCTTTTGTTTTAAGGTGAGTAACATGTCTTTGCTGTCGCTTTGATGACATCCATTTACATTAAACAGGGCAATGTTAAAATTGTCCGCGGATAGGGCGGACTCTAGTTCTTCTAGGGATTTTACATAGATCAGTTCATACCCAATGGATTCGACACGCTTTAATAGTCGATCGATCGATTGTATAGGCTCAGCAATGGTTAAGATCCGATGATTGTTCTGCAAAACGATCCTTTCATAATTCAATGGCTGATCGGAATTTTTAAAACAAGAATTGAGTTAAAGAGGGTTTATGGACAGCTAACTCTATATAATTTAAAGATTCTAGAAGATGGTCGGGTTTATATAGATGCATGACTTTAAGTCCAATAAATTTTTTAGTTGAAACTGATATGCAAAAAAGTTGGACTTCGGTCGAGATTTAGAAACAAATCAGTAATTCCGATAAAGATCTATGAGTCGAGGCAAACATTTACTTATTTTAGAAAGAAACATGGACCTTGTTAAAATTGTGGGTCCGTTTTTAAATACGCAAAACTATTCCACCTTTGCCACGTCAAATATTGAATCAGCCCTTAAGAAGATGGACAACCAGAGGTATGACCTGTTAATCATTGACTCATCAATAGGTCAGAGACAGGTGTCCGATTTACTGAAACGAATTATGCCAATGGGGTCTTTAAATCGAACTACGGCGATATTGATGACGACCAATGATCTATCCTTTGAGCTTCCCGAAGAACAGGCCAATCGAATCACTAAGGTTTTACTTAAACCGTATGATTTGCCAACTATACTTGGAAACGTTAACGAATTGGCTGCTTAGATGACTTTCACAATTTCAATCGGTTTCATTTTTAACAGTGAATTGGTGACCCACAGACCTTGCAGCAAAGGCAGCTCTGTTTCATTTAATCGTCGTTCGCGAATGTGTGTTTGAGAAGACAATATGTTTTGACGGACAATTCCCGGCAGGATCTCTTCTAATGGTGGCGTGTACATCTGCTCGTTCCACTTATAGAATATATTACCAATGTGAGTTTCGAGCAGATAGTTATCAGTATTTTTCCATATAATCAGGTCATAACCTGATTGACTGAGTAAGTTGAGAGCTTCTTCTCGACGTGGACACTGCACCCATTTGCTTGTAAGTGACTTCTTAGCATCTGGCAACAGATGGATTTCGGCCAACAAAGGACTTTGGGGTGGCCTATAAGGCTCCAGCCAATAAGACCAGTGAGGTTGAGAGCTTTTCAGCTCTAAGTAAAGGTTGAGTCTATATGATAAAGTGTCCTCAATCTTTGATAGGACCTGGTCTTTTATCTGCAATGTCCATCTTTCGAGGTCCTTTTCAGTCAGACAAGTAGAGAACTCTCTTTGAAGAGATGTGGAAATACGACTTATGTGCTCCGAAAGAAACTCTATCTGTCCTTTGTCGACAAGAAGTGTTTCTAAAAGACCATTTTGAAAAAAATCGACAATAGCTTTTTTGTTCTCAAATGGATGAGGGGATTTAAATATCAGTTCCATGTTTCGTTCATTTTAAAAAAAGGAAGGGCTTTGTCAAAGGTCTCTTGAAGCTCTTTGTCAGGCTCCGAATCAAAGACGATGCCGCCGCCGACATGAAAGTAAACCCAGTTTTTAACAAAAAAGAGGGTGCGAATGGCCACGTTCAAATTGACACTTGTTTTTGAAACCCAACCCAAAGATCCAGTATAGAAACTTCTTTGAACTTCTTCTAGATCCTGTAGGATTTCGATAGCTCTTATTTTCGGACAGCCGGTTATGGAGCCGGAAGGAAAAAGAGCAGCCAGGATCTCCCAGGAGGTGGTGTCTTTGTGAAGCTTTCCAACAATCTCTGAATACATGTGATAGACATTTTTTAAGGTGATCACCGACTTATGAGCTGTAACTTTAACGGAATTGGGATCACAGATGCGATTTAAATCATTTCGAAAGAGATCCACAATCATACTCAGCTCGGCGGCGTCTTTCTCGCTTTTCATAAGAACTTGAGAGGTTTGAAACTTTCTAGAAAGTGTGCCTTTGATGGGTTGGGTGGTTAAGGTGCCCTCTTTAAGTTGGACAAAGAGCTCCGGAGACGTGCAGCAGATCTCAACGTCACCAAGATTCCAAAACATATAGTATCCGGCAGGGTTTGCGGAAAACAGCTGGCAAAATTGTTTCCAAGAATTCATCGTCTTACTTTTTCGAAACAGATGCGTGAAGTTTCCTTGATAGATCTCTCCGTGCAAGATCGCCTGTTGAACTTGCTCGACCTTGTGTAAATAGCTTTGTCGGTTCAACCACATTTGACTGGGACCATGATCCGTGGAGGTCAGTTCTTGCCAAGGATGATCTTTAAAACCTGAAGCCTGGTAACTTAAAGCGAAGGGGGCGAGTTCTTTGTTGTTCCAATTTAATTGCGAGATGGTTTTGGTGATGATCTTCTCTTTTATTTGAACGAAATGCACTTCTTGATACAGAGAAAACAGCATAAGGGGCAGCTCGTAGCCGTCTTCTAACTGCGAGGCCGGTAATTTTTCAAAAAGATGATAGGCTTCATAGGCAAGGCCTCCGTAAAGGCGGCCATCAGAGGTCTGTCTTTCTAACCAGGACAAGGCATCATTGTAGTCAGAGGCGATATTTTGGCTGTTCTGCCACTGGAATTTTTCTGTTTTCACATTCCATCCACTTCGGGTCACTTCGAAGGCTAAAAGCGGCGAGGTAGCGAAAATATAGTTTCCGGAATCATCGATTAAGGCGAGGGACCCGGGTTGATGGAGAAGGTCCGCCCCATAAGAAAAAAGATCAAAGTCCCGAAAAGGCTTTTGAGAGATCTGTTGTGAAAGTTCCAATTGGTCCCAATTCATAATGCCCGCTCTTCTAGATCGCTGATCTTGTAGAAATTTTTTAATATTTCAGGTCCATATTCAGAGAGAAACGATTCGGGATGAAATTGGACGGCGTAAACGGGCCATTTTCGATGTTGGAGAGCCATGGGTATGTCATCGACAGAGGCAGTGACCCTAATTTCTTTGGCTGGGACGATGGCTAACGAATGGTACCTCGCTACTTGAAAGGGAGAGGGTATATTAGAAAACAGAAGCGAGTTATCATGATTCAGATCCGAAGTCTTTCCATGTAAGGGGAGGGGACTTAACTGGGTTTTCCCTCCAAAAAATTCATTGATGTACTGCATACCAAGACAGACTCCAAAAATGGGAAGCTGCTTGTAGTACTTATTGAGAGCTTGATAACTCAGTGAATCTTTATGCGGTCGTCCCGGTCCAGGGCTTATAAAAAGGGCCTGGGGTTGAAGTTTGTCGATCTCATGAAGGCTTTGATCACTTCGTAAAACGGTGACACGAGTTCCTTTAGGGGCTGTGGAAATAATCAGGTCCCGTAGGTTGTAGGTGAAAGAGTCAAAGTTATCGATCAAGACAAAATTCAATTAGGGCTCCTTGATCGCATTTTTTAAAAGTGGGTAATAAAGATCTTCTTTTAAGGGAATGTGGAGCTTGTCTTTATCTGGGATTTCTGAAAACACAACGGTCGCTCCGCGGACGAGTGCCAAAGGGGAGCTGTCGTTGCCTTCTCCCATCACCATAGTGGCTGCCGCTGAGAGAGCATCTACTTTGTTGATATTGGTGAACTTGAGTTTGCGACCAAAAAGATCGGGTTGGTCCACTTGGCTGAAAAGTCCTTCGAAACCCCAATAGGCCAGGGCAATTCCTGTGACTCCTCGTCTTAAAGGTGTGGTGTGTGAGTCCGTTAAAATCACTCCAAGTTTTTTCAATTGAAATTTTTCTTTCAAAGCCAAACAAAGATCGTGGGCACTTCGATAAGGATCTTTGGGAAAAAGAATAAAATCTCCGTTTTCAGAATTGGATTCATCGATTCCAGCAGAGGCGATCATCATGCCGTGTTTTACGGTCAGAAAACAATCATAAGCTATGTCTCCTAAGTAGTGATCGGCCTCTTGGCGGACCAGGGCTTCTTTGCTTGTACTCGTCATCGGAACGGTCCGGTTTTCTGCAAGGCTAACAATCTTTGAAGTGACGACCACCAGATCCTCTTCTTGGAGGGGATGGGATTTCAAAGAGTCGATGACGAATTCGGCCAGGCATTCGCCCTTGTGGAAGATGCGCGTGCGAACCGCTTCGACAGTGTATTTTTTAGATTCTAATTGAGATGATTCCATGCCAGATGGCTCCTAGTATGAAGGGCGACATTATGAACACGCAAAATGTCTACACCTTGCCTGCATAAAAAAAGACTCATGGCCACAGTTTCGGGATCTCTTTCCGCAAAGGAAGCAGAGCTAAAAGAGTTCATGAAGGACTTTCGAGAATGGCCAATAAGAATTCGTTGATTAAGATCATGTAATTGATGGATGTTTTTTAAAATCTTTAGTGATTGCAGCGCACTTTTCCCAAATCCAATTCCCGGATCAAGGATCAAGCGATCCAAAGAAAGACTGTGGTCTGCAAACAGTTGCATTTTGTCAGTAAACCACTTTCTAAGATAACATAAGGGATCGATGTCCTCAGGCAATTTTTCTGAAGGATCTGCGGGAATGGATTGACTGTGCATGAGAACATAGTCACACGTAGAATTTTTTAAAAATTCAAACCAAAGAGGATCGCGAAGTCCTCCGACGTCATTGACGATATCCAAGTTAAAATCTTTGGCAAGCTCTAGGGCTGTTTGCGGATGACGAGTGTCGATGCTTAGAAGAGGTCGATCCCACTGAGAAGCGAAAATTTCTTTATAGATTTGTAAAGCCGGTCGCAGGCGTTCTAACTCTTCATGGGATGTCAAGGGAGTGGCCTTGGCGCGTGTGGATTCAGCTCCAAAGTCAAAAATATGACAGCCGCTTTCATAAAGAGACTGCATCTGTCGGGAAAGGGCTCCGGGGTCTGTATACTTTCCGCCATCAGAAAATGAATCTGGAGTGAGATTGAGGATCCCCATCCACAAGGGACTGTGTTCTTTTTGTCGATGGGACAATTCCAAGACAGACTGCTGGGTTATAGGATCTTTAAAAGAAGGATTGAGATCTTTTAAAGGGTCTAAGACGAAGGACCGTTCTGTCCACTGGGGATGAGGCAGAGTCAGATCAGAATTTTTTAACATCTTGTCATTAAAAAATAAAATATCGATATCAATCTCTCGAGGGGACCAATGTTCGTGCCCCGGATGGCGTCCAAGACGGGCTTCAATGGATTGCAGCTCTTTAAGCAAAGTAGCGGGATCTAGTTGAGACGTTCCCTCTCCTTGAACCACCAAATTTAAAAACGGGGAGAGCCACTCCGTCGGCGCCAGTGGGGGAAGCAGAGCCGGAGATTCGTAAATAGGAGAGATCCGCACGATTTTAAAATCGGCGATCGCTTCCAGTTGGTTCAGCGCCGCTCGTAAGAAAGCTTTTCGATCTCCTTTGTTGGAACCAAGAGCCAGGTAAATACTCATTCAGCGCGGTCCCCATACTCAAAGACAACACCTCCATTTAAGCCTTCTACGGGAGGGGTCACTTTATGAGCACGCACTAAAACCAGTGCCGGTTCCTGCAACGACTCCTTAATAAATTTTTGGCAAGACCAGGCAAGGTGCTCGACAAGATCAAAGTGACGAGAGGTGCAAAAGCCTCTTACTTTTTCGAGTAGCTCTGCATAACAAAATGTATCTTGCAATTTGTCTGTTTCAGCCGCTTTTAAAAGGGAATTGGATGTGATTTCAATTTTCAGCCGAACCTCTTGCGGGTTCTTTTTTTCTTCCTCGTGACAACCAATAAACACGGGAAGAGAAAACTCTTGTAACGTTAGGCTGAATCGGGCCTCTGGTGCCGATGTCCGAAACTCCATGCGATCCTCCTCTGAGTGAAGTGGCATAATAATCAATGTTTTCAGAAAGTGAGGAGAAAACTCTAATATAACGCCAAATGTCACGGGGATTTATAAGGGACATCCCTCTTGTGTTAGAGGTAAATTGAGAGTCCAACCCCAATTCAACGAAAGAGGATGCATGTTCAAAGTTGGATTAGAAGTATTACTAGAATCTCCGGAAAAAATAGCACTACTTAATGGAAAACGTGTGGCCTATTTGGGACATCCTGCTTCAGTGAATCGACATTTAGGACACGGACTGGATCTTCTTTATGCCCACCCGGCCATAGATCTGACGGCTGGCTTTGGCCCTCAACATGGTATTTTGGGTGAAAAGCAAGACAACATGATTGAAAGTGACACGTTTATCGACCCCTTTTATAAAATCCCTATGTACAGCCTTTATGGGGAAGTTCGTCGACCCACAGAAGAAATGATGGAGTCCTTTGATGTCATTTTAATTGATCTGCAAGACGTTGGCTGTCGGATTTACACTTATTTGACCACGATGATCTACGTCATGGAAGAGTCAGCGAGATTGGGAAAAGAGGTGTGGATTTTAGATCGCCCCAATCCAGCTGGAAGACCCGTTGAGGGAGTTTATCTCAGTGACAGTCAGTACACTTTTGTTGGTGCGACCCGGGTGCCGATACGCCATGGTTTGACGATGGGTGAGCTGGCCTTGTGGGTGAAGCAGTCACACAACCTACAAAACCTGAAACTGACGGTGATGGAAATGGAAGATTACGATCCAGAAAGAGGCCCAGGTTTTGGTTGGCCTGTCGGTGAGATGAGCTGGATCAATCCGAGTCCTAATCTTTCTAATTTTTATAGCACGCGCTCCTTTTGCGGATCGGTTTTATTTGAGGGGACAAAGTTATCGGAAGGGCGGGGAACAACGCGTGCTTTAGAACAATTTGGTGCGCCTGGAATGAAGGGGCATGAAATTTTAGAAGAGATGCGGCGTCAGGCACCGGAGGTTCTACAAGGCGTTTTAGTGCGCCCCTGTTTTTTTGAACCGACCTTTCAGAAGCATAAAGGGCAGCTCTGTGGCGGAGTGGCCCTGCATGTCGATGATGAGACGTATTATCAGCATCAGTTGTTTCAACCATTTCGATTTTGCAGTTTAGCTTTGAAAGTCATTCACACTTTGTATCCAGAGTTTGACCTATGGCAAGTTCCACCTTACGAATATGAAACAGAAAAAATGCCTGTTGATATGTTAAGTGGCAGCGAAGAGCTAAGATTGTGGGTCGAAGATGAAACAAAAGGATTCTCCGATTGGCATCAGCGCTTGCAACAGGATGAAGAAGATTGGCTCGAGAAGCGAAAAAAGTTTTTACTGTATTAGAAGACTATGGATAAAAAAAATTTAATATTTTGGGTCGTTTCTTTAGTGTTCGTGATAGGCGGACTTTATTTTTATGGCGATCGTATGGGCCCGGGTGCAGGACGTACGACAGAAAAGGTACAGTTTTCCGCTCTTCCACCGGGAGGAGAATTCACT
>JAGRAG010000307.1 GCA_020435025.1 Bdellovibrionales bacterium
CGTCCCAACAACCACCCACAAGTTTCCGCGGTTCTGAGACTTCCTCATAGCCCTCAAAGTGGCAGTTTTCCATCTAACCATGCTTCCTCCACATTTGCTCTCGCCACTGTCCTTTTTCTTGTCTACCGGAAATGGGGTTGGACGGGGTTTGTATTTGCGTTCCTTGTTGCTTACTCTCGAGTTTATGTGGGAGTTCACTTTCCGTCGGATGTGATCGGCGGCGCACTCATTGGCCTATCTTTGGGTGGAACTCTAGGTTGTTTTATTTTGCTTCCTTGGCTCAATAGGAAGGCCTTCTTTACAGCTAGAGATAATTAATACAAGCAACATAGACATCCATAAGTCCTCTTGGAAAAGACTTTGGATTTTTTCCAAATGTTTTCACGCATATTTTTTCGAGCCGATCTTTATCCCTATTTACAACCGCTCCTCGTATCTCCTCAGCTTCTGAACCACTGACGTAGGAGCGATGAATCGTTGGTTCTGACTGTTTGACAGTGTGTGAAGGAGGAGGAACCGGTCGGTTGGCCAGATCAATACTGGCCAAATAGTCCTTCGCTGCACTACACCCGGAAATGTAGCTCCGCTCTCTTTCAAAAAACTTTTCTGATTTTTTACACCAACTCATCATTTTTCGAAGGTTGTCTTCTTGATGAACCATGAGGCTCCAGGCAGAAACCTGCTTTTTTAATGCCAGCTTTTCATCCCACTGACTTTCTATGTATCGCAACCGATTGTGGGCCTCTATTTGAATTGCCCGCTTGCACATTTTATCGGACCAGGAACTCTCTCCAGCTGCGCAACGCTTTCCTTCAGATTCCGCTAATTTGGAATACTGACCCCAAAGATAACTATAGTCATCACACCGAAATTTCTCTTCTCGAGGGTGATTTTCGAAAAACTGCTGCAATGAGAGCATTTTTACATAAGACTTTCGATCACTGTCAGAAATCATTGTTGAATCTATTGCTCGATGTGCTTGATCTCGCAGTTTTGCTAAAGAGAATCCATCATCACAAGGACAGGGAACTTCGTCTTCGGAGACTAAGTATCCAACACTTTCTACTTCTGTTATTTGGCAAGGCTCTGCAAGTGGTTTTGAGGCTATGGATAAAACAGCCATCAGCACAACAATTTTAAACAAAGTGAGCTCTTTGAAAGTGTGAGTGTTCATAACCATATATCGGCAAAAATAGAATCATTTTAAAGAGTGCAAATGAGTAAAAGTCATCTACGAAGACCGACACAAGGACCCTAAAGTCCTTGCATCGTTTTCAGATTTATTTCTAGGATTGTGAATAGAAAGAGGCTTTGTTATTTGCCAGCCCGACTAAAGATGGGGCTGGTTGAAAGCGAATTCCCTTTTGTGCATATATTTCTAATTCTTGAACAATGTACTGCACACCCAATTCATCCGCATATTTCAATAAGCCCCCACGAAAAGGAGGAAAGCCCGTGCCCATAATCATCGCTAAGTCCACTTCCTCTGGCTTCTCTACAATTTTATCTTCTATTAGAGCTCGAGCCGCCTCATTGATCATTTGAAACAAAGGTCTTTGCAAGCACTCTTTTTCAGATAGAGAATCCGTGGGAGCTGACAACCCTAACTCCGAATACACACTTGAATCCACGCCCGTTTCTTTGCCTCGTTCGTCATAAAGATAAAAACCTTTTTGATTCTTCTTCCCCAATCGATTCGTTGCGCTCAACTTTTCTGCAAGATCACTGATTTCGATTCGATCTCCCAATGCCTTTTTAAAAATCTTTAGCACTTTGATCCCTACATCCAACCCCACTTCATCTAACAAGCGAAAAGGCCCCATCGGCATTCCAAGGTTGTGGGTAAAGTAGCGATCCACTGTTTCAATTGAGGCACCTTCTTCCAATAGAAAAAGAGCCTCACCCATATAAGGCAAAAGAAGCCGGTTGACTAAAAAACCAGGTCCATCTTTTACAACAACCGGAGTTTTTCCCATTTTTTTTGCCAAATTAAAAATGGTTACCGTTGCTTCATCACTGGTCTTCTCCCCCCGAATCACTTCCACAAGTGGCATCATATGAACCGGATTAAAAAAATGCATTCCTAAAAAATTCTCCGGGTTTGGATGCGCCGAAGCCATTTCCGTCACACTCAACGAAGAGGTATTCGTGGCAATAATCGTCGCGGCCCCGGACTCCTGAGCTGTCTCAGCAATGACCTTCTTTTTTATATCCATGTCCTCAACAATAGCCTCGACCACTACATCTGCCCTTTTGAATCCGGCGTAGTCTAAACCACCACTGACATGATCTAACTTCGATTGAAACTCATATTTATCAATTCTTCGCCTCTGCAGTTTCTTCTCCCACAGTTTGCGGGCTGCCCCAAAGCCTATTGCCAAGCCTTGGTTATTTATATCTTTCAAACGAACATCAATTCCTTTATCTGCGGCCACATAGGCGATACCACCGCCCATAACGCCAGCTCCCAGAACGGCCATATATTGAACGTCTTTACCTTTAACGGTTGGATCGGCAACCCCATTTTGTTTCTTCACGGACTCCATAAGGTAAAACAAGTTAATCAAATGCTTGCTGATTTCAGTGGTCGCCACGCGACAAAAGCCTTCAGCCTCTATCTCTAACGCCTTACTACGATGGCTCATACCATAAGTTTTTTGAATCACATCAAGAGCTTCCATCGGAGCCGGATAGAATCCTTTTGTGTTTTTCAACACCATCTTTTTAGCCTGACTAAAAACAACAGGACGACCGAGTGCTGAATCCAATAATTTGTTTGCCACACCCTTTGGGTCAAAAGATTTGCGTCGTTTCTTACGTTGGCCGTCGACGACCTCCTGAGCCATTTCCATAGCTCGTTGCTCGATCATAGCACTAGGCACACATTCATCAACCAATCCTAATTTCAAAGCTTTTTTTCCAGGCACCGACTTACCCGCCAAAATAATATCTAGCGAAGCCTGCAAGCCAATAACCCGTGGAAGCCGCACACAGCCTCCAAATCCTGGAAGAATTCCCAGTTGAACCTCCGGCAGTCCTATCTTGGTCGCATCACTATCTCCGGCAATGCGATAGTCGCAAGCAAGAACCATCTCACATCCACCACCCATACAAGCTCCATCGATAGCCGCGATAAATGGAAGAGGATGGTCTTCGATGGCATTAAAGATTTCATGAGCCGATCGAAGTTTAGGCATAAACTCCTCTCGTGTTTTTAAGTTTTTAATCTCCTCAATATCTGCTCCGGCTATAAAAATATTTTTCTTTCGAGAGATCATAACAGCCGCTTTATATTTAGAGTCTTTTAGCTCATCAAGAACCTCGTTTAGTCGTTCCATAACCGGTGAAGAAAGTTTATTAACTTTTTCCCCAGGCAGGTCCCACTCTACCAGAGCAATATCCCCTTTATCTACAATTCGAATGGCTTCACTTACACTCATCTTACGCCTCTCTTTCAATCACCATAGCGCCACCTTGACCACCACCAATACAAAGTGTGGCTAAGCCAAATTGACTATCTCTTCGCTGCATCTCTCGCATCAATGTCAGCACCAATCTCGTTCCTGTTGCCCCTACGGGATGCCCTAAGGCAATAGCGCCACCATTAACATTTAATTTCTCTGGATCAATTTCACCAAGAGCTTTTTCCAAACCCAACTTTTCTTGGCAGAACTTATCACTTGCCATAGCTCGCTCACAGGCAAGAACCTGAGCGGCAAAAGCTTCGTTTAACTCGATAAGATCCATATCTTTTAAAGTCAGACCGGCTTTTTTTAGAGCGAGAGGGGTTGAATAGGCTGGCCCCAATCCCATTCTTTCCGGCTCTAGCCCTGCAAAAGCAAAGCTTTTAATTGAAGCCACCGGTTGATAACCAAGCTCTTTGGCCTTAGCCCGGCTCATAATAAGCATCATCGCCGCTCCATCCGTGATCGGACAGGCATTTCCTACTGTGATAGTTCCATATTTTCGGTCAAAATAAGGCTTTAGCTTTGCCAACTTTTCTGGTGTCTGACCTTCACGAGGACCAATATCATCTTCAATGATTTTTTTATACTTTGGACCTAAAAAAACCGGAGTGATCTCTTCACGGAGACGGCCCGCTTTTGTTGCCTCCACGGCCCGGTTATGGCTACGAGACGCAAACTCATCTTGTTCTTCTCGACTGAGCGAAAATTCTTTTGCCAACACCTCAGCTGTCATTCCCATGTTAATGCCAACAAACGGATCTGTTAATCCTTCGACAACCGCTATTCTTGGTTTTAAATACTTCAACTTGAGCTTTTTTAATGCCGCTAATCTCTGCCCCAAAGACTTTGCAAAGGCAAATTCACCGAAAATATCTGCAAACTCTTTTGAAAACATCAAAGGCATTTGTGACATACTTTCTGTGCCACCTGCGACAATCACTTCACCCGTACCGGCTCTGATTTTCTCATAACCATTGGTGATACTTTGCAACGCTGAAGCACAATTTCTATGAACCGTGTAAGCCGAAGTCTTTAAAGGAATGCCAGACCTTAGAGCCACAACTCTCGATATATTTACGGCATCGGAAGGAGACCCTGTGTTCCCAATAATCACCTCATCAATTAGATTCACATCCAGTGAGGTTCTTTCTAAAAGTTCTTTTAATGCCACCTGTCCTAGCTCTGCCGCATGCACGTCTTTCAACGCAGTTCCCGCTTTGGCAAAAGGGGTTCGGATGGCATCCACAATCACTACATCTTTTTCGGTGGACATGAATTCTCCTTTATAAAATGATTCCGCTGTGAGGACACATGTCAAAGGGTGCGCCGCTTACGTGTCCTTGTCAATCAATCGATTGAAATATAGCGGTATGTTACTGATATCTTTCGTAAAACCTAACAAAAATGAAACGATTCTCTGGTCCTACCCCCCGCCCTGCCACCTTTCATTTATGCGTCGCAAAATCATCGAAAATTTGAATGAAATCCCCTAAAGATTGAGAGATTTTAGGACCTAGTGTTTTTAACTTTTAAGCTGAATAGACCTTTAAAACGTAAGATCTCATTTCCATGAGTCATTGCAGGTTCAGAAAAGTTAAAAACTATATGACCGGAGCAGCGGCACAACAAATAGTTTCATCTATGGCCTCTTATAATAATGGCCAATTAGAAAGGTTTTTATGAAGGATTCCTCTACATCGCCCGACACCCCTGATACAGCAACATCAAAAAAGACCTTGCATGATCTCGACAAGAAAGCTCTTGAGTACCATTCCAAAGGCAAACCAGGAAAGGTTGACGTTCAATCAAGCAAAGAATGCGACACTGAGTACTCGCTCTCCCTGGCCTACTCTCCGGGAGTGGCCGCCCCCTGCCTTGAGATTGCCAAAGATCCCTCAAAAGCCCTGGACTACACAACCAAAGGTAACTTGGTGGCAGTTATAAGCAATGGAACTGCTGTGTTAGGACTTGGAAATATCGGTCCCTTAGCGAGTAAGCCTGTCATGGAGGGGAAAGGGGTTTTATTTAAACAGTTTGCAGGAATTGATGTCTTTGATATCGAGCTTTCTTGCCAAAATTCTGATGAATTTATCTCCACAGTCGAGTGCTTAGAGCCCACATTTGGAGGAATCAATCTTGAGGATATTGCCGCCCCCGAATGCTTTGTCATTGAAGAAGAGTTAAAAAAGAGACTCAAAATTCCTGTGTTTCACGATGATCAAC
>JAGRAG010000308.1 GCA_020435025.1 Bdellovibrionales bacterium
GCTCTCTTTCTCAGCCGTAGACCCATAAATGATAAACAACTCAATGAGTTGACTCTATTCAGTCCAGGATCTCAGAAAAAAGGAAATCTTATATTTTTAGCTGATGAGTTAGCTCGCTATGGAAAGTCTGTTGAGTACATGCGTGTTTATGCTTTTATTGATCGAATTTTCCCTTTAAATGATATCGAGAAATCTCACTATCAACTCAAGGCAGCCCAATCTGCACTCTCAATAGGCGCACTCACAAAAGCTGAACAATTTTATGGAAAATCACTGGAACAATCAAAGTCTCTCCGTTGCACATCAGAAACTCAAAGATCTTGTGATAAATTAAGGAAGGAACAAAGAGATTTCTTAATTTCGTGGAACAACGAAGAAAAGACAAAACCCAGTCGCTCCTTACAAAACTCCTATACGACATTTATGAAATACAACCCCGAAGACATCCAAATGGGCTATTGGGCAGCCCAACTGGCTCATCAAAGAGGAGATCTCAAGGTAGCACACAACCACTACAAAGTCGTTTCGCAGGAAAGTCGTAAACAGAAATCACCATTAGCACAGAAGCTATTTGATCAATCCCTTCAATCACAGATTGTTATTGCAGAGTCCACCGGCAATCAAGAAATTAAATCAGACACTTACAGAAACTACATCGCTGTGAAACCAGATGGGAAATATGCCATCGAGTCTCGATACCAACTGGCTTATCTTGATTACGAAAAGAAACAATATCAGAAAGCTCAAAGCCAGTTTGAGGAACTTTCAAAAATTTCTCTTTCTGAATTAACAAATAGTGATAGGGCCCTCATAAAAAAATCGGCTGATTTAAACTTAGATTGCTTAGCTTTACTGCAGGAAGATAAAAAAATCATATTTTGGTCCTCTCACTATTCAAAAATTTGGCCCAAAAATTCCAATGAGTTCTTAGTTATCAAAAGACGAGCGACGTTAAAGTATGCCACCAAGGTACATAACGATAAAAAATCAGATAAAGAGGAGCTTCAAGAAGCTCTCATTGCTATGAGACAGTTGAGCTTTAGAAATGTCTCAGAAAAAGAACAGCTTATATTGCTAACAACACAAGCCCTGATAGCAGAAAAAATTAGAGACACTCGAGAATTACAAAGGTCTTCTAAAAAAATCCTCACCTACAAATCGGCAACAGCCTCAGATAGAAAATTTGCGCTGAGACAGCTCATTTGGGTTGCTGAAGTTCATCTTGACTTTAAATCTGCCTATCAGCTGACAAAGCAATTAGGAAGAGACAACTTATCACAATCAAGCTACATCCTCCGATTGGCTCTCTTAGCCGATTTAGCGGGAGTATCCCCTAAAAACCATTACCAAGAGTATTTACGACGTTATCCTTATGGCTCACAAAACTACGAAGTTCGAGCTCGCTTAGTTTTAATGGATCGACGCCCTTGGAAAGCTTTGAATCAACATCTCCGATTTTTAAGAAATAGGCCTCAGATATTGGCCGATCTCACCTTTGAAATATTCGCTCAGCACAGAGACCTTCAAAGATTGCAAGACGTTGCAAAAGTCAAAGGCTTTCGAACTACGGACTCTGGACGTTTGTTACAAAGACATTTAGATTATACGGATGTCTTTCGAGCCGCACAACGGCTCTCCAAACAAAAAATAATTAGTACTAACGACAGAAGACTCAAACAAACACTCACAGCTCGTCTGCAACTGATCAATCAAATGGAATCTGAATTTCAGAGAGCTTCCGCTCGTAAGGAGTGGGGCATTCAAACTCTGGCCCTGACTTATCTCCGTAAAGAGTATCTCAATCTGTATAACACCATCACTCAACTTCCGATACCCAGAGGCTTAAACAAAGAGGAACGTACCAGATACCAGTCAGCCTTATTGGCAGAGGCAAATCCTTATAAACTGAAATCAGAAAAAATTTCTGAAAAACTAAATAAGGCCTGGAAGGACTCAACCTACTTGGACTACCTATCTCAATCGAAATCTGAATCAAAACTTTCTGTTAGAACTCTTT
Source organism: Bdellovibrionales bacterium (assembly GCA_020435025.1). Classification (GTDB taxonomy): domain Bacteria; phylum Bdellovibrionota; class Bdellovibrionia; order Bdellovibrionales; family UBA1609; genus JAGRAG01. The sequence goes on from JAGRAG010000308.1 coordinate 2,018, forward strand.
GGGCGACTGAAGCTCAATACCTCTCCCAAGTAGCTCCTTCGTGGAGAAAAGGTCGATTGAATCAAATTGCGTCGCGCAGCCAATTAAACTCAAGAAAAATTTCTAAAGCAAAAAATGAACTGAAGTCGGATCCCTTTAATGCAGACAAAGTAGAAAACCTACAGTCTTTAGTTAAATACAGTGGTCAAGAAAGCATGAGTTCTTTTCTCTCAGCGCGATTGGATCAAATCAATAAGGAGAAAAAACAGTGAAGAGCGTTATTACTTTAGCCGTTATATTGTTTACAATCACAGGTTTTTCATCCGAAAAAGCGAAACCTTCGAAGAAGCTGAAACCCAGCTTTACGGATCTTGGAACAGATTTTGAATTTTCAGGAACATCAGTTATGGGGAAATACCAACAGGCTGGGGAAGGCCTTTCTATAGTGGAAAACGAAAAGGTTCTTGAGCCTCTTGTACAACCCAGAAAGGAATTTAAAGATAGGCTCAAAACGAGCGTCAGGTGGAATCAATGAATAAGAATCATGAAATGGATATCTATTTGATAAACTCCCTCGGGCAGATCACGCGAACTTACAAGTGGAGTGATCCAGAGATTCATGTTGTCTTTCTAAAAAGCTCAAAACGAGTGGAGCTGTTTGCCAACTTAGAGGATCTTAAAAGTGAAAAAACTGAATACAACACCTTAGCAAAAACAACGATCGATCAACTGAAAAAATCACCTGTACGCCTAGAACAAATTGGTGAGCTTCGCGTCGACGTTTTCTCTGACAGTGAAATCAGCCCCAGTGTCTACGGAGAACCTGAAAATGAGACGCTTTTTCAGTCCTGGTTAAAAAAGTCCGCGATCTCGCACATTGCCTTTTTAGCTTTACTTTTGATCTTTACCTGGACCTACAACAAATATTTAAAGCCAGAAAGAACTACCGTCACAGTTCAACCAACTCTCATCAAAACCATTCCCGTTGCTAAGAAAAGAGCTGTGCCACAAAAACGCAAAGTGGTAAAAGCTTCCACAAAGAAAATTAAGAAACATAAAGTGACTCGCAAAGTTGTGAAGAAGTCCATCAAAAGAAGAACGACCAGATCGAAAGCGGTTGCCCAGCAAAAAGTGAAGTACCGTCCTAAAAAAGTTGCCCGTAAGGATGTTCACTCTATGGGAGCTCTCGGGGCTCTCGGAGGAGTTCGTGGTGGGAGATCAGGTGGTAAAGGACTCAATCTCAATAGCTTAAACAACTATGCAGGATCGGGTAGCGGATCTGGAGTGAAGTCCAAAGGGCTGTCTTCGCCAGGACTTCAAGGAAAGGGGCTGATTGCCCAATCCGCAGGGAATGGACGAACTGTTCGTGATCAATACGGGTATGGAACTAAAGGAAAGGCGGGTGGTGCAGCTAACTACGGTAAGCACAGTATCGCCGGTTCTTCAGGATCTTATTACTATCCACTTCAAGAGTTAGGACAAGTAGTTGGAGGACTTGAGAAAAGTCAAATTGCTGCGGTCATTAATCGCAATATTGGCCAAGTGATCTATTGCTATGAAAAGGGGTTACAGAAACAACCCAACCTGTCTGGTCGTGTGGCCATCGAATTTGTGATTGCTGGAAATGGTCGGGTTTCTGAAGCCAATGTTTCTCGATCCAGTCTACAACATAACAAAGTGGAAAGCTGCATTACGAATAAATTAAAAGCATGGAGATTTCCTAAACCTCAAGGAAATGTCGATGTGAATGTGACTTATCCCTTTATTTTAAAACGTATGAGTCAAGGCTAAGAGGAGTCAAAATGAAAAAAGAACTCATAATTTTATCGATAATCCCCCTACTGCTTACAGGATGTTTTGGTGGTGACGATGCCGATCCTTTAGAAGGACGCCAGCCACCGACAGTGCAACAGACTCCTCCTCCAGAAACAACCCCAGATGGCAAAGTTGTAGCTTGTAGCACACTCAGACAGCAGGACTATGAAAAGTACCAAGCTAACATTGAACTACATAAACAGGAATATCAGACGAGCATAAAGTCATTAAAAGATAAATCGGACCAAGAGATTGAGTCCCAAAAAATAGCTTGCGAACAGTCAACTCTTAAGATTCAACAAGAGATGCAAGCTGAAAAGTCCCAGTGTCAAGAGACAATAAATAAGTATGCCTCCGAGATAGAGTCTTATCGACAGGGCCTTGTCAAAGATAAACAATCCGTTTTGCAGGAAAACGCTCTATTAAAAAAGCAAGTTGATGCCTGTGTCGAAGCTAAAAAGGTCACTGACCGCCAAAGCTTCACAGGAATGCTTTACAACTTAAACATCAGTGATGCAAAACCTGAGTCACTTGAGTTTACAGAGGGGATTGCCTCAAGCTATGAGATTCATGTTCGACTATTTGTTGGTAGCATCGGTGTTGTGAAGAGCCTTAAGGCCAACTCGAATCTGCCTCAAGGACTTAAAATTGTTTCCTCAGGAAAACCCGGTTATTGGAATATTCAATGGAAGCCCCCCTATAATCTAGAGGCGGGCAATGAGGCGATCTATCGCACCATCGAACTGGAGCCCGTTATAGATACTAGCAAACTGTCTTCCCGAGATGCACAATTAGTTGCTAAAGAAGACCTAACTAGAAAAATTATGCTGGTCGTACAACGAACTAAAGTGAAGCCTCAAATCGAAGTATCTGAGTTTCCTCAGTCCGTAAAACGTGGTGACAGTATGAACTTTGCCGTCCGTGTAAACGATCCCGCCTCCTCAGAAATCCATCCTCCGAATGTTCATATCGGTTCTGGAGAATTAGGACGCACAAGTTACAGGAGCACACTCAATGGGGCTAGCTTGGTTGTAGCAGATGCCTCTCGTCCTCCGGTCTTTAAAAACAATACATGGACTTACTATTATTCATTAAACACTGGCATCATCGATTTGATCCCGGACCTAAAAGCTCAAGTGGATGAATCAAAGAAACAATTAGAGATCCAATTCCAAATTAGAACACAAAGTCAAGTGAGCGGACAAACGGCTCTTAGCCAAAATGTCGTTGTCAGCCTCGAAGGAAGGGACCAATGAAAAAGCGCAATTTACTGATCGTCACTTTACTTTCCGTCATGTTTGCAATTCCAGTTTTCGCAAGAAGCGTATCTGAAGAAATGGGTGAGTTAGGTGCCAACAAAAAACTTTTAGAAAGAGCTCGTGCTGTCACTGCAAAGAACCGAATTCGCATTGTTCAAAAACGAGCAGTGGATCGTGATCTTCGATTGGAAACACATTTGGGCTTTGGAAAACTAGCTGGCGGGGACCCTTATGTGGACTCAAGTCAACTTGGAATCAACATGGACTTTCACTTTACACCTCGCTGGTCTCTAGGAGCTCGCTATTCCCTATACCGCAATCGATTGACTTCTGAAGGAGAGAGAATTTTTAATGATGCCTCTACCAACAACCCCTTTCGAGATGTCTATGACTATGCTAACTCTTCTATTTTAGGAACTGTTTCCTGGTATCCACTTTATGGAAAAGTGAATATGTTTGACATCAAAGTCGTTCAATTTGACATCTACACATTAGCCGGAGCTGGACAAATAGATTTAGAACGCAGTGGAAGTCAACCCATTTGGACAGTGGGTGGAGGTTTGGGATTTTGGTTGAATAATCATCTTTCTTCCAGATTTGAAATTCGCTATCAAAGTTACCAAGACACTTTATCTAACAATGCAAAACGAGATATCGAGCAAACTTTGTTTACCTTTAATATCGGAGTCCTACTATGAAACTCCTGGCCGCTCTTCTTTTGTCTCTCATTCTCTTTACCTGGATTGCAGAACCTGCTTCAGCAAGTTCACGGTCGATTCAAAAGAAGGTGCTGCAAATTTTAAACTCTAAAGCTCGGCAAATCACGGCTAGTCCTAGTCGGCTTTGGAACTATGCCCACTGGTCTTCAGAACACAGTCGCTATGAATGGTCCAATCGACTTTTCATAATGGTGTTAAATCATAAAAATTCCACCTACGACAAGCACGAAATTTATTTGAATATTGCCCGGAATTACTTTCAAATGAAAATGTTTAAAAGTGCTCTGATGTATTATAATAAAGTCCCAAAAACTTCGGAACTTTGGCTGATGGCTGTTGAAGAACGTGCTTGGTCCAAAGTTCGTTTAGGTCAGTATGATCAAGCTCTTGCCGATACAGCCACTTTGCTATCACCTGTGTTTAGCCACATCTCTTCACCGGAGACTCACTACCTATATGGCTATATCAATTTAGCTGTCTGTAACTATAAAAACGTTTTTAAGAATACAGAGCTATTTAAAAAGAGACATGTCGCTCGCATATCAGCTCTTGAAAAATTTCAAAGTCGACAAGCTCGGGGCTGGGTGCAAGGGCTAACTCAAAAAATTGCGGAAAAAGGTGTACAAGAAGGCCTGGATCGCGACTCACTAGCGCTTTTTCCTCGATTTTTTTACAAATACAAAAAAATCAGAGATCTATTGAGAAAGGTTGAATCTAGCAAAAAAGCCTCTTTAGCAGAAATTTTGCAGATGGAGACCCTGTTGGCTGCCTACGCTCGATATGATCTAAATGAATATCGAATCGTCATCAAAAAGCTGCAACTGATCGAAGCTGATGTCATTCAAAGAATTCATATTGACGAGACACTCCTTGGTCAAAGAAGGTGGAACTCCCAAGAAAAGCAAGTAGACCCCTATGCGCTTAAGTTTCCCTTCGACGAAGAAGATGTGTGGGTGGACGAGTTGGACAATTATGACGTCCGCGCCAAATCTTGCCCAAAAATTATGGAGGCAAAGCTATGAAAAGGGTTCTGATTTTTGTAATTCTCTCTTTTGCTTTTATTCAAACGGGTTGCAATAGTGACAGTGGCGATCTCCAACCTGAAGTTGTAAAGTACATTCCGGAGCCAACACCAGACACTATGAATCCAGAAGTCGCTCCTGTCGATCCATTAAAAATGCACGACCCTATTCCCGTAGCCGAAGCACCTAAAACCCCGGACCTTCAGGTTCCCACTCTACCTGAGCTACAACCTTATCAGTCACAGGTGGATCCCAATCGAACTTTCGAGCGACCCACTGTAGATCGTCAAGATCAAGAGGAGGTGGTTCCCTTCCAGCCAATGACCCTTAAACCAAAAATTGATATTTTATTTGTTATCGATGATTCATTGAGCATGTTAGCTCATCAAATCAATCTGAGTCGTAATATCAATCGATTTGTCTCTACATTTGCGAAAAATGATCAGCTTGATTATCAAATTGCCGTAACTTCCATTTACGATACCAATCGCTACTTTAAAGACTCCTCACTTCCGGCTGATGATGAAAGAAATCTTCAGGGAGTGACAGAAATGAGTCGACTGGAACCAGGAAAAAGAAACTTCTACCGCATGGGACAGTTGGTACCGGTTCCTAATGCCACTAACGGAGAGACTTTCGTTACTTCTGAAACTCCAAACAGCCTGTCGACTCTTAGCAAACTGTTAAAAATTGGCACTAAAAATTTCGTAAAATCAGATAAGGTTCATTCCGAAAATGGAAAACTCATCGAAGAAGCCTATGGGCCACGATATGAGGAAATGCTTTATCCTATGCTAGCGGCCGTTGATGTTAAACAACTTCTTTTTGGCAACAACGCTTCGTTTTTTCGATCACAGTATCCTAAATCTCAAGGTTGGGACCCCGCTTCGAATGACTGGGCCGGATTTGCAAAAGCCTTTAACAAAAATTTCCCAAGGCCCGATGCCCATCTAGCCATCATCTTTGTTACAGATACATTGGATCAGTCTTATCGACTTTCGGCTCAGCAGGTCAAAGCCGCCCTTGTTGCCCTTAAAAATGATCCAAACTTTGAAAAAATCTCTACATACGGGGTCTTACATCCGAATAGTTTAAGTCAGCGTGTTCGACGATCTCATTCTCAGCGTTTTGCAG
>JAGRAG010000309.1 GCA_020435025.1 Bdellovibrionales bacterium
GAGATCTTTCTTGAATTCGCGGCATCACGAAGACCAAACTTGATGAGAGCCAATCTTTTATCTAAAGCTGACCAATAATCTGCGTCCTTTTGAGTTTCAAAATCTCGCTTGAATTGACCATAAATGCGGTCCATAAATTTTTGCGTGTTACCTGGAGTGAAAAGGGAGATGCCCAAGGTTTTTGAGGTCTGCATTAAAATATCTATTGTACTGTCTATACCGCGTTTGGAATCTCCCCTAAAAATAACGAGTCTTGCCTCGTTGAGTGTTGGAACATCTTTTAAAGCTTCTTGAAGTTTACGTTCGCTCAGGCGTCGTAATCTTTCGATCTCTTCTACGCGAGCACTTCTAGGGGATTTTTCTGCTATTTTTTTAGCAACTAACAAGTTGTATTTTCCGAGTTGTGCTATCGCATGTTCAAGTCCAGGCCTGATCAAGAGCGTGTTTGTATCTATCAGTGCGACGGGATTTTCAGCTGTACTATTATAAGAGCGAATCGAGCCATTAAATCCTTCAAAAACCTCTACTAAAATTCGGAAAACGGCATTGGCGTGCTGAAACTCTCGTTCAAATTTCTCTAAGCTTATGTTGGAAAGCTTTGATATTTCTAATAGCCTCATTGCTGCCGCATGAGCTGAAGAGGAGGGTAGTAAGTCGATGATCTGCTTTAATCTCTGGAAAATACGATCCGTTTTCTTAAAATGAAGGGAACCCGTTTTTAGAACCTGAGCACCTCCCTCCCTGGGATGTCGAAAACTCACGTGTTGAGAAGCCGTAAAGTGCAACGATGTCGACTCGCCTTCGGCCTTGGCGGGTACCAATATGGGGGACATAGCGAAAGAGGGAGTAATAGATGATTTTACGGGATTGATTCCCATATTTTGAGGCCAGAAAGGATAAAATACATAATCATCCATACTTCTTTGTAACTCTGTCATCATCAAAGCAATGCCTTTAGCAGCTAAATCATCTTTAAGCTGCAAGAGAAATCTCTGCTGTAACGACAGCTCAGATATTTCTAATTCGCGCAAAGAGACCACTGTGAAAGATTTTTTACCTTCTGCAGCCCTGATGCCTTGAGGCACTATCACTGTCAAAAACTGAGATCCAACTAAGTCAAAAATCTCCGTCAGTCTCGTCCGACTGCCATTATATGGATCTAAATCATAACTCCATCTTTGATACTTTTGTTGAAACTCTCTAAGAGAGATTGTTCCCATCGCCGTTCTGATTTCTATCATTTCCGGTATAAAAGTTGCTCCGTTGATCTCAATCGATTCATTAAATCTCAAAAGCTGATTCACAAATCGAGCCAAATGAAGATGAAAATTAATGGAGCTCGACCCTTTGGTAACGGTGCTTGAGGGACTGACCCGATAAAAGCCTTCAAGGATTAACTTTGGCCCCAGAAAACCAAAGCCCGTCTCAATATCGTATCTAATAGCATGAGCAGAATCTAAGGACTGAATTGTATTCAACTCCGTTTTTCGATGGCTAGGTTGAATCATGCCTTCTAGCATTTCTTTTTGTAAAAACCTTTCGTAACGACGAGACAGCTCTTCATAGTTTCGCAAAACCCAATTTCGTGTTGTCGCTTTTTTTGTTTTTAAAGACACTGGCGTGAAATCAGAAGACTCTCTTTGCTCTGCTCGGTGTTGCATCGATTTGATACCTAAAATCAATGTTCGATTGATTCCGCCTAAATCATAATCTAAAGCCCACAAAAGCCTTTCCGCTTTAGAGGGAGCCGTCTCTAAAAGATCGACAATAAACTGAATTTGCTGATTATATTCTTTAATATCAGGAACTTTTTTAATGATCTCAACAATTTTCATTCCCACAGATGGGTCTAATTGGAGTCCTCTTTCACTCAGGCGAACCGCAAACATCCGACTGGAGTCCAAAGTGATCTCATTTTCCATCAAATACTTTAAGAGCTTGGGCTGACCGAGCTTTCCCGAATACGCAACACTCGGCACACACTGGGCCGCCATCGCTAGATCGAAAGCTGGGACCAGTATTGAACTGATGAATCCTAGAACAGCTAATACGCATTTTACTGTTAAACTCATGACCTGCCTTTTAGGAAGAATGTCTTCGCATTATCAATTATTCCAATAGAGCACTTTGCGTGCCACCCTAATATATTGAAATTACAAGGCTTTGTTGGTCCGCCCTTCGTTTATTTCGTAAAGAATTAAAACAGCTAGACAGGAAATGGCACATCTTTAAAACTGAACAAACATTTGACGAGAGTTTGAAAAGACTGACTAAAATTATTTCAACTCGCCTAGTTTCCGCAGTTTTTCACAAGAGCTCCTGTGATTTTTCCTTCTTTTTTGATAAAAATCTCGAAACATCGGGAGGATTACTATGAAGTCAATTTTCACTGAAGTTTAAGTGTTTCGGGGGGATTCGAAAAGTACTTTTTCGAATTCCCGCGTTCACTTTTTTGATAAAGAGGATTTTCCTGTGGACACTTATGATAAAGGCAAATTTAATTTTAGCTTCGTATCCATATTTTTTCTTTTTCAGCTTGCCTCTTTAATTGTCGTTTCTGGAACTATAGTCGGCAGTGCATTTAGAAACATTGATCAACTTAACAAAACCGCTTTTGTCGTGGGCGCTCAAGCCTTGGGTGCCATTACGGCCATTGCTCTCCAATACTTACAGAACAAAAGAAAGCAAAAAAACCGAACAGACATTCAAATTTTAATTCTCGCTTTGATCTGCTCGTTAACTAATTTTTTTAGCGCCGAAACTTCTCCATTGTGGTATGCCGCCATATTTATAAGGAATGCCTGCGCCACTTATTTTGGATCAGTTGCTCTTTCATCTATTCGAGAAATATCAAAAAATGACTTTTTAAAGTTAAATCAATCTACACAAATAGCTAACATGGTATCAAATATTTTGGCTTTTGCAGTTGGACCGATACTTGCCGCAATATATTCGTTACAATATATTTTTTTAGTAGATATCGTGTTGCTTAGCATCTCCCTTTTGACTTTATATATTAGCAAAATTCCGGATTTAGCATCACACAGAAGCGCCATAAACTTCCCATTACTAAAAGAGTTAACCTTTCAAGAGGGCCTAAAAGTACCTTTTCTAAATCTATTAATCTGGAGCGTGGCAGGGCTTCTTCACGTTTTGGAGGTTCCTATATTGGTGCAAAGATTCAAAGTGGAGGGAAGCCTTATTTCATGGTTTTATGCTTTGCCGCTCGTTATTAATTTGATCGTGTTAAAACTAATTAATATTCGTAAAATCCAAAATCATTTTCCTACCGTTGCTTTAATTTCCTCTCTTGTTATCATTGCACTCACAGCTGCTTACCTTGGTAGTACTTCAATTTATGTAGTTTTAATCATTTTAATTTCGTTTGGAGCGGCTAATGGGGTATATGTTTTGGCCCAAACCAGTATATTGCAAAAAATTAATAGCAAGGAACTTCGGACTCTTGGCTATCTACTATTTAAACTAAGCGGCCAGTTAGGCTTGGCTCTCGCATCGACACTCATTGTAGTTTTAAAAGCGAATCCAAACAATGTTTTCAGTACTCTGTTAGCCATCTTTTTTACCCTTATCTTGGTGACCTTATTTTTTATAATGCCCCGATTTAAAAAATCTGTATTGTTACAAATAATTTTAATTTCTTTTTTTGGATTCACTTCACATCGTGCTTTGGGAAACACCAAGTTTTATTTTCCTCTTCATGAAGTCCCTAAAACTCTTGATCCCGTAACGGCGAGATCGGTTACCAATACCTTGATTAACGGACAGATCTTTCAAACGCTATATAAATTTAATCCCAACAATCAACTTGAGCCTCAACTAGTCGAAAAGCACTTTATCAGTAATGATGGCAAAGAGATTCGCATACACCTTAAGCAAAATATCTCGTTTAGCGATGGAACACCTTTAACTTCAGGTGATGTAATTTCATCATGGACAAGATCTCTCATGAAACACAAGTCAGCCCTCTCCTGGGCCGTTGGCGATGTGTCAGGATTCGAACAATTTTTGAAAAGTAAAAAGGGCCTGGGAATTTCAACTCAAAATGAGAATGTCATAGTTATAAAGCTTAATCGAGCTTTTCCGAGGTTTCTGCAGGCTATCAGCACCCCCTATTTTTCAATTACTAAAAAGAGCGGGTCTTCCTTTATTGGTACCGGGGCCTACCAAAAACTATCACACACTAAAGACTCTATTCGGCTTAAAAGAGTAGGAAATCACAACATCTCCTCTCTTGCTCCTTTAGAAATTGTTTTTGAACGAATGAAAAAAAATGAAAACAAAGCGCGTTTTGATATCGTTGATCCACATCAACGAGAGTTTTTAAACACTTCCTCTGGAACAAACAAAATTCATTTTCAATTTCTTCATTCTGTTGTTGCATTTTTAAACACGAAAGCATTCCCTTTTAAAAATTCAGAAAATCGCTGCTCTTTCTTAAGTAACCTTAACAAGAATATGAAAAAAAGCGGCTACAAGCTTTCTGAAATGGAAAAAGGTGCTCCTTTTGCATGGGACTTCTTTAAGGACGAAAACGATTTTAGGCACAAAACAAAAGATATTTCCACCCCTATAAATGTTTTATATGCAAACTCCTTTGTTGCCTTCAGCAAAAACAATAATTCTCACGTATCTGCGAGCTTTAAAAAAAATGGCATAACTTTAAGTTTTGAGGAAGTCCCCATTAATACTTTGCTAAAGAGACTAGACGAAGGAAAGTATCAGGCAGCAATTTTAGGATATGGTCCAGACTATTTGGATATAGAAGCAATGATTTCTCCACTTCTTAAGACTGGTCAACAATTTAACTTTGTTAAGTACAGCAATCCTTATTTAGATGATCTTATCGACATTGCTCACGTAACATCAGACGAGTCAACCCGAATAACAATATTTAAGAAAATAAAAAACATTTTAGACAAAGACTGTCCCCTCAGATTTTTAGGCACTCAAGAGCGTCCCTATTTGGTGAGTAGACGCTGGCAGATTC
>JAGRAG010000310.1 GCA_020435025.1 Bdellovibrionales bacterium
TATATATGAGTACTTTGATTTTCTCTACAGGGGTCATATAAACATATCGTCAGATTACGGCACTCTATTAAGAGGATTCAGCAGAGAATAGGGCTTTCACCTACCATCCGTTTTAATCTGAGACAGACACAAAGCATTTTAGAACACATCCGTCACGCAATCCCTTTGCACGAAGGGAACTGCCCCTTTTCCTCTAAAGAGGCGCAACTCAAACGACGACTAAGGCAATATTCCCCAGTAAAACTCACTATAATGTCTCTACCTAGTTGTTTTCCAAAAAAAAGCTGGATAATTTTCTTATTTCCTCCTAATAAACCTATATGAAGCTAGATTTGCCATGGACCCAGTCTACATTTGTCGCCTTTGACTTAGAAACATCAGGAAAATATCCGCTCGAATCACAAATTTGCGAGATTGGAGCTGTAAAATGGCATAATGGTGTTGAGGTGGCCCAGTTTCAAACTCTCATTCGACCTGACCATAAAGTCCCAGATGAAATTATCGCTATCCACGGAATTACTAATGAAGAACTGGCCACAGCTCCGAAGATTTCTGAAAAGATTAACGAATTTTATAATTTTACAGAAAACTCTATTTTAATCGCTCACCACGCTCCTTTTGACATGGGCTTTTTAGCTATTGAATTTGAAAACTATGGGCTTAAATTCCCAAAAAACAATGTGCTCTGCTCGAGTCTTCTTTCTCGAAAATCAATGCCTGAAATGGAAAATCATCGTTTACAAACTCTTGTTAAATCATTGAAGCTAGATGGAGGCAAAGCTCATAGGGCTCTTGACGACGCTCGATCTAGCCTTCTTGTTGCATTAAAGTGCTTTGAACGGATCGGACCTCATGTCAATGTCCAAGAGATTCTAAAATACCAAGAGTTTAATTTGGAGTGGTCTGATTATTCAATGGCCTATTTACGTGGACACAAGGTTTTCGGTGAAATCATTAAGGCTATCGAACAAAAAGAAGATTTGCAGATTACTTATCAAGGCGGTTCGAATCCTGGCAAGGCCAGAACTATCAGACCTCTAGGTCTCGTTCGCAATGCCAGGGATGATTATTTGGTTGCTGATCCAATAGAGGGGGGTCATAGCAAGCGTTACTATTTAAGGAAGATAACGAAAGCGACTATGTAGTTTAAATCATAAACTGAACCCTTTTGCTTCTTCATTTCAATTCCTTGGCATGGCCAATACATTTATCTCATAAGACCCCCGTCCTGGGTTCGCTATGGGCCATGTTCTTTCCACTAAACGTCGTACATCAAAATTCACTTCATTGAACCAAGGAACATCAATATCTGTTTGGGCCCGAGAAAGTATCGAGATTAAATCCTCCTGAGTTCCGACAAAAAGGTCCGCCAAATCTTCGTACTTTTCTTTATTATTCACAAATTGCTTCCAAGTTGGATCAACAATCACTGCAACTCCCGAGTTCAATGCCAACAAATAGGCATGAACGGTGAAATGGCCTTTCTCAAAATTCGAATAATAAACTCTTTGAAACTGAAACGGGCCACGATAATACATTTGCAAGTAATTATAGAGCTGCCGAGAAGATGGAATACAGGCCCCTGTTCTACACGTCCAACTCTTTTCTGAAAGAGTCGGTTTTTCTAAAACACTTTTAAAGTAGCCTTTAAGCTGCTCAACCAATGAATTTTCTAATTTTTTTTCGAGGTTTCTAGTTTGCGCAGCATTAACACAGGATGCATAAATCGAATTTGCATTCATCGTTAGAAAAAAACAAAGAACAAACAAGTACCGACCTCGCCCTTTCCATATTTCTCGGCCACTGTACATTGTTCGTTGCTCTATCACAGGTTTCTTCTCTATAGGTATAGGGTGATTGGACTCTATTCAATCTATTTTTTGATAATTTACGCCTAACAAGATTAACGAGCATCCTCTAATAGACAATCATAGTCGTATGTAACATTGGTTCCCGCTGGCGCAGGTGGTGAAAGAACAATTTGATTGTCTGCATTCACAGAAAAAGCAATCTGCTGTGGTGGCGCAGGACTAAACTCGACGGTTAATGTATCCTGTATCGGAGGACATTGGAGTTGGATGAGGTTAACATTTTGCTTCATCTTGTCAGCAATACTTCCTAACTCCGCCCCATAGTCTCCAGCACAAATACTTCCCATATGCCCAGCAACTATATTTCCTGAATCTTTTAAAGACTGGCTTGGATGAGTGAGCTGCTTATATACATTCGCATAAAAGCCTTTTACATCAGCCTGACTATTTTGTTGCTGGTAGCAAGAAGTATCACCTGGCTTAATAGCGACAGCATGAACACTCATAATTTTGTCTGGACCAAAAGTAGAAGACAACCTTTGAACCAATGTCTCGGGCAAATCCTTATCTTCTAGATCATAGCCTCGAATATTTCCACCATTCGATCTCTCATCTTCATCGGAGAGAATAACCAGAGCCAAATGAGCATCCGGACGAAAGAACTCGGAACTAGCCCTTTCTATGGCGAGATTAGCTGCATAAATAGCTCTCTCATCCCCCGAAGGACAAGCCGCGTAGTTATTATCGCAATTATAGGTCTCCGGACGTTGAATAGTTTCGCGAAACTGACCAACAACATCGTGGGTGGCATTGTTAAGCACCTTACTTCCATTTGGAAAGGGAATAAACTGTCCATCTTGATAAGCCCCATAACCATTAGCGCTATCCGGAGGGTTATTTTGAGTTGCTGAAACATCCGTGGTAGTTATTGCAATCTGATAGTCTAAAGAAGAGATCGAATTAATAAAATTGGGAAACTTAGTCGCCATCTCCTGCTGTTCTACATACATAGAACCCGAATTATCATCAATAAAGAGAATATCCACCATTCCGGACCGACGATTTCCATTACAGTGAACAATATCACCAACCTGTTCACAACGAGTTCCATCGGCATGCACAACCGGATCGAATGGAGTTGCTGAAAACTCCACTTCTGAACATCCTATATAGGCTCCAAGTGCAATGAGCAGGAACGCCGTTCTAACTTTTGAGAACATGATTCACCTCTTTCATGGTGAACCAAGGTCCAATATTAATGCCATTCGAGGCTAAACCTTCAACCCATTAAAATAACAGAACAAAATCAAACCACTCGAATTTTTCGCGGTCCCTCACAAGATGTCTATACTTTTTACAGAATTTATTACACACAACTAAAACCATGTATTTTCAGATATTTAAACAAATTTAGATTTAATCAAAGTGCCAATTTTGGCCTATACAAACAATAGGATCAATTCTCTTTGACCATCTGTAAGGTTAAACTGCACCCTTTAACTGCAGATGCAAGAACTCCGTTTAAATCTAAAGACAAAGGTGGACAGGCTCACAAGAAACCTCCAACATTATAAGAATGAACCCACCTCTACAAAAAATTGCCGGAGCAGCCCTCATTTTTATATCTATTGCTGGCATTAGCAAAGTTTTTCACGACTTCTTCACTTATAAGACTTTACCAAGTGAAGAAAAATTAATCCATTTATGGAAAAAAGACCTTCTTACTCTAAAGGAGCATAAAAAAATACCGAAGTTCTGGAACCAAATTAGAAATATAGAAATGATTCCTGGCGATAACACCTCACGAATATGGCTCGAAAAAATTAAGCCTCCCATATCCACAAATAAAAATGGAAAGGTCAACTTAGAGATCTTAGTTCTCTCATGGAAAGATGAAGACGATGGGTCATTCGGGGCAATCATTCAATACGATGCTATTGATATCAAAACTCACAATTTAATTTGGGAACTTGGAAGAACCTATCACTTCTCAGCAAAAAAAGAAAAAGCTGAACCACCGACTGCAAAAAACCACCTTCGGACGCAGATTCAGTAAGCTCATATTTTTAAATGATTATCTTGAACTACTTTTGAAGGATGCAGAACAGATTCATAGACAAGACCACTTTATAAGTGGCAAAAAAAAACCCAGTCAACAAGACTGGGTTATAAAAAAGGAGCTGGCGTCGTGCTACTCTCCCACAGTGTCGCCACTGCAATACCATCGCCGCTGACGGACTTAACTTCTGAGTTCGGAATGG
>JAGRAG010000311.1 GCA_020435025.1 Bdellovibrionales bacterium
ATCTACAAAATCGTAATTTTTAAAGTTTTCACTTCCCTCTTTTGTTAACTGAATTCTCTGAGGCAAAATGACATCAGCTCTATTGTGTTCGTCGATAAGCCTCTGCAAGTAATTTTTGGGTAGAACAATGTCTGAATCTAAAAAGAGTAAAATCTCCCCTAAAGAATTTTTTACTCCTAAATTGCGAGCCACCCCGACTCTAAATTGAGCATCTCCCATCTGTCGTTCTTGGCTACGAGGAAAGTCAATGACACTTAGATTCACCAGGTCTTTGTTAATGATGCAAATCTGCTCTAATTCGCCCAAAGTATGATCCGTGCTGCCATCATTGACAACAATCACCTCGTATTTATCCGTAGGAAGACTTTGTTCCCAGAGGGCTGGAAGAGTCTTTTTTAAAAATTTGATATTATTGTATGTCGGGACAATGATAGAGAGCTGAATGTCTCGATCTTTCGTTCTACTACTCCATCTGGCCTTGTACTCCGGCTCCAATTCCCGGTTACTCTCAATGCGAGGATCATAAACGTCTTCTCCCCAACACCTCATGGGAGAGTCGTCACCTATTAAATGACTTCGCAATGTCATCCACTGAACGATCTCTTTATCTTCAAGCCCCTTAAAGTTTTTTGTCGCAACCGGAAATTCGAATGTCGCATTTTTTAGTATGACGGGCGGCACATCAGAAAAAAACTTATCGCGGTTCCAATCCTTTGAAACAATAAGACCCATGCTGGCCCCAACTTTCTTAACCCACTTCATCCCCATCCGAAAGATTTCTTCAGATGGGTGCTCCACAAGTAAATTAGGGTGGATCTCATATTTTTGAATAAATGTAATGTCTTCATCTGAAGGCTCTGTCCTGAGAGGCAAAGAAACAACGAGCTTCATTCCCCACGATCGACACTTTGCTTGCACGTTTTCTAATAACTCAAAGTCCATATCCCACAAGGTGAGTCGAACCCTTTGATAACCATTACGACCGGCCTTTTGCAGCGAAGCCTCTAGTTCAGAAACCGATTTTCTAGGAACCTCAACCCACCCAATATCTTGATAGTGTTTCGCAATGTCTTCGTAAGATGACATAAATGGAATAAAATAGGTTCGAGATAAAAAATCAGGGTTCTCCAAAAGTCTTATCTCCTGGCCACAGCGGTAGCGAAACACCCGCCTTTCGCTTGGGGATCTTACTGTCCGCACTACTTACGCAGCTCGCAGTTTGACAAGGCATTGGTTTGTTAAAAAGATGAAATCCACTTTCGATGTGTCCTAATGGTTGATCCGAACAACTGTAGCTTCGTTTAACCGTGCCATCTGGTTCACGTATAATTATACTTCGGTAACCGGCACTGCACTCCCATCCCTGAAACTGGTTAAACTCAAAAGCATTAAAACGCTCGGCCTGATCCATAAACCAAGGCTGCCCACCACTGTCTGTCAATTCTACCTGCATGATAGAAGGAGCGTCCACTCGTGGCCGAGGGATAATCCCCTCAGGAGCGTATGGGGTAAAATCCAGCTTTGACTTCGGACGTTGCGACTTTTTATCCGCCTTTTTTAGCTGTTGTTCTGTGTAGCCTCGTTGAGGCATTCCATTTTTTAAACGCAAAAGTTGCTCAGCAGTATAGCCGTCCACCACCTTTGTAGCTGTCGGATTGCTTTGCGGCTTTAAGGTAACATTGATATTTGCTTCATGAAAAAAGAGTGCTAATTCCCAAAGCTGCTCAAACCGTTCTGGTACCATCACCATATTGATCGTTACTTGCACGTCTCCATCTTGTAGGAACAATATTTTGTCACGAAAGGCTTCGCGATTTGAAAATTCGGAATGATAACTTGCCGTAACACTCACCCTATTTAAAGAGGCCGTCGCCTCAATGTATTTCTTAAACCAACCGATTCCCGGGCTTAAGTTACTTGTCATGTGCACAGACTGATAATTAGAATGAGGCATATCCTTGCCGTAATGGCTAAGTAACTCCAAATACCCTTTGTGAGTGGTTGGCTCCCCGCCGCTAAATGAAAAATGAAAAGAATTAAAACCCCTAGCTCTTGCCTGCCGCTTTATCTCATCCATTGTCTGAACTAAAAGCTCTGTTGGTCGGTGATCACGAACATCGGACCTTGCATATGGCCAACAGTAGGAACATTTATAGTTGCAGTATCGACCGAGTAACCAACTTACACAGAAAAGATCCCTATATAATAAAGATCTTTGACCTACCCGAATGAGCTGATCAAAAGGGATTTTCGTAAAGTCATATTCGGACCAATAGGTTGCTGAGCGCTCATTTGCTTCCATATCGCTAATCTAGTGACCTCTCCCGTCAAGGTCTACCACTTCTCATTTTTAGCGCGCCGCTCTTTCAGAGGAACTATATTCATCTCACTCATACCGCTACTGATCTTAAATGGCACCCTTTGATTTAATAATTTGCATCATAAGCAAAGAGCTCATTCATCGGAGGATACTCCTTAATCTCAGAAGGCGGCAGATCAATAGGAATTAAATAGGTGCCCAAAAGATCTTCCGAAAATCGTACCTCTCCCCCTTTTTCCAAGTCTTCAAAGGAAAATTTGCCAACAAATTTCTCTTCTAAGCTTCCAACAGTTTTAGTGACCGTTCTAATTTTAAGATTTTTATCACCGTCTTTCTTGAAAATTAAAATTTGCTCGGAGGAGTCCAATATATTCTGCGGAAAAGACTTTACGGCATCAGTAAGTAAATCCGTGTAATCTCGATACGCCACTAATGTTTCTTTTTCAACACGTGTCGGCCAGACTATAGCGGAGTCCGCATCGTCACCATCAAAATGTAAGCGACCGTTAAATGCTCGGTGTATACGTGCAGCACGAATGTACAAACCTGGATCTAAGTACACATAATTGTTTTTAAAGAAATTTTGAAGCTGTCGACCAATAAAATCTAATTTTCGCGTCCGTAAAATAAATGTCGGAACATTTAACTGAATTTCTTCAATCTTACCATCCAGATTCCACGAATCGCCTTGCCCTAAATAAACAAGATACTCATTTTCTTTTACAAATAGCCCCACACCCGTAAGAATCGTAGCTCCTTCAATAGTCAAAAAATAATCGTATAGCTCTTCCCAAGCCATCTGCTGCATCTCGTTTGAGTTTTCACGAACCATGCGCAACGTATAGTGAGTCGTCGGAATTACAAAACCTAATAAAAGAGCTGATATTAAAAGAATCTTCCAAAAGGACTTAGAAACAAAATTGAGTATTTTAAAAACAAAAGAAGTCACTACAATTGCAAGAAACGGCCAAAAAGAAACTAAGAAAAAAGGAAGCTTATCTGGAAACAAGACAAATACGAAAACCAGATAGAAGCTCAAAAGAACGAGCCCTTTCCAATAAGGCTCAATCCACAATGTATTACGCAATGTCGGCAACAAAAACGCCAACCACGCCAAATAAAGAAGAAGAAATTGCAGAGGATTGGACTCGATGGAAAAAATAAAAAAACGAAATGTTTTAGGAGATAAATAGTCTGGTGTTCCTGCTTGATCCCCATGAAATGTCTCAAGGAAATATTTAAACGGAGCCGCAAAAAGATTTTTTATGTGGAAGCCCTCAAAATTCCAAAATGAAAATAAAAATAAAATTATTAGTAGAATCGAGACAGCCCCAACCATAGATAGGCTTTTTAGCCCTATCTGCGGCAACCTCAACTTAAATTCTTTTTTAAATACAACAAAGAAAAAAATCAGCAATCCAAACAGTAAAAAAATGGCTTTCGGTGTAGCAAGCAAGGCGAACACCGGAAGTGTCCACCAAAGAATCCACATCCCAAGAGAATGGATCTGCTTTTTTAAAATAAAAAATCCTATCGCTGCGAAGTTCACTAGAAAAAACGTAGCCAGAAGATCTGAACGAACACGAAACCCTCGCGATAAAAAAATGTAAGATCCTGCCGTTACAAAAACAGAAACCAATGCCCACTTTGTATTTTTGAAAAGTTGAATAGCGAAGAAAAATTGAGCGACGATTGTTAAAATACCTATAACGGCAAAAACAGCTCGTCCATTTAAAAACATTTGCATGCTTGTTTCGCCGAAAATGTAATTACCGACTAACATCAGATTAAAAATAGGCTTATAAAAGGCACCATGCGCAATGCCGTCAGGCTGAAGAATGTATTTTGCGGAAGCCATCGACCAAATTTCGGAGTCCGCAAGATAGGTCCACTGCCCTAGAAAGTAAAACAGCGAAAGCAAGAGCCCAATCCCTACCGAGAATAATGCGTCTCCTTTTTGAAACTTCATGCATCTCTTCAAAACAGCCTTTCCTCCCAAGATCTAGGCAACTGTTTATTTTTAATTTCTAAAGGCATATGATACTGAAAAGGTTTTGGACCTCGCTTCTCCATCCAAGAAATCATCTCTTCTAACCCCTGGCGCAATCGATATTGGGTTTGATAGCCAAAGAGTCTTCTTGCTTTCTCCGACGAACACGATGCTCTCTTCACTTCATTCGGGCGATCGTTCAAATAGATAGGATCTAGCGAAAAATTTAAAATATCGGCGACCTCTACAGCCAGCTGATAAATGGACGTCAGTTCTTCATCCGGGCCAATATTGACTGTCTCACCGACAGCCTCTTGAACAAAGCCCATTTTCTCTAAAACTTGCACACAGTCTCCAACAAATGAAAAGCTTCGCTGCTGTCCTCCGTCTCCATAAAGTATAGGCTGTTTCCCCTGTAACATACGATTGATCATAATCGCCGCTACATTACGGTAAGGATCATCATATTTTTGTCGTGGTCCAATAATGTTATGAGGAACAGCAATAGCATATTCAAACTCATGAGTTCGTGCCATATTGACCAACAAATTTTCGGCAGCAACCTTAGCGATACCATAAGGCGTGATTGGACAAGTGGGCATCTCCTCCGTAAAGGGTGCGTTTTGGTCTCCATAGCGCGACATAGAAGAACAAAACACAAAACGCTTGACCCCATTTTCCGCAGTAGCACTCAACAAAGAAGATGTCGTCGAAAATACATTCATCGCTACCTGATGTGGAGAAAACACACTGAGTCCCTCGTACGCATGTGCCGCAGTATGGTAAATGACGTCGATATTTTTCGTGTGAACTAAATTTTTAGACCAGTCCAAAAGATCATATTCGAAAAACTCTACACCTTTCGGAATATTTTCTCTTATTCCTCCTGAAAAATTGTCGCAGCCAATCACATCGTGACCCAAAGCCAGTAACCTTTCAGCAAGATGACTTCCCAGGAAGCCGGCCACACCCGAAATAAAGACCCTTTTTCGCTCAAACATAGCTTGAATTTACGACGTTTGCCCCTTTCGGTCTATAAAAATGGAGATATATTAAGGAGTTCCAATTTTTTAATCCGGATATACTTTGCAAATGAAGCCTTCCCTTAGAAGAGAGAACCGCCTTCCTAAACAGAGAGTGTCACCATTTAATCAGCATTGAAAATTAAATATTCCAGATCGAAGGAGGGGTATATGAAATGCGTTAGCTGAGAGCGGAAGTGTTTTTTTAGATGGCTGTTTCTCCACCTTGATCTCTTCACTCCAATTGGTATAAGCTCGCGAAATCTACTACTTTGCAGACGTCTTTTAATTCACGATGAGCTCCCATGTTAAGTCACCATAAAATAATTTTTGAACAGAATATCAGTCTTTGCCTGGTCACTTATAACGAAGCTGCCACGCTATATACTTTTTTTGCAGCCCTTAAACGTCAATCTCAAATCGCTTTTTTAAAAAAATGTCTTATAGTCGACAATGGCTCTTCAGACGACACAATGTCCGTGCTCTTGCAAATTAAGACATCGTTTCCCGTTCCCATCGAAATCATCTCAAATCCTATCAATAGTATTGGTCTTGCTCGTCGACTTTCCGTTGAACACTCGGCAACGGATTTTGTCTTGTTTTCCGATCCTGACTGTCATCCGCACACAACATGGATAGAAGAACTCTGTCAATATTGGAGTCAATTAGCCCCTCTTAATCCCAATCTAGCTGGAGTCGGAGGCAGCAATCGGCTTCCGAACTCAGGTCTGTTCCAGCAGGCTACAAATACGATGCTTTCCAGCTTTTGGGGTCATGGTCAATCCCCTCAGGGATGGTTCCCTAAAAATCCACAAACTGTGGACCATCTGCCAACGACGAATGCTCTGTTTTTGCGCGACACCATTGTTAAAGTCGGTAATTTCTCTCCCACCTTTTCGCAAGTCTGTGAAGATGTGGATCTTGGAATTCGTCTCAAAAACGCCAACCATGAACTCTATCTCATCCCTACTTTTCCAATATCAAACGCCAGCGCCACAAACTACAAAAATTGGGCGCAAAGAATGAAAAAATTCGGTGCTGGGCAAGTCCTATTATCAAAAATCCACAGCAAACCACTCCGTTTAACTTCTTTGTTGTCCTCGATTTTCTGTTCTGGAATCGTTTTAAGCCTTTTACTCAGCTTGTTGCATTGGCCTTTTGCATTAATCCCCATCACTTACGCAATAGGTATCTCACTTTTGGCTTTATGGATATCTGTTAAAAATCGTCAAATTCTGCTTTGGCCCTATCTCATCAAATCTTTTATGATTACCCACTTTTTTTACGGCTGGGGTGTTTGCAGTGCACTCATTCCTAAAAATTCTAATGTTTTTAAAAGCTCCTTTTCTGGAAAGTCCCCAGACCTCAAGATCTGATATCCCCCATCGGGTAATATTTTTAAGACGGTACTCCCGGTTAAGCTTTGATTTTGTTGAGAAACCGCATCTACCACGAGCACATCCTTCGGTAGCCAATCTAATTCCTCTTGAGAAGTGGCGGGCTTCTGGCCACTTAAGTTGGCGCTGGTGGTCGTGATGGGCTCGTCCAGTTCCCACATCAACTCACTCACCCAGGGATGATCTGAACACCTTAAACCAAGATAATCTGTACCCGCTGTTAACAAGGAAGATACTTGTGTTTTTTTAGGGAGAACAATTGTCAGGGGTCCTGGCCAAACAATCTGCATTAATTCTCTCGTTCTATCTGATATCTCGACAAACTTTTCCGCCATAGGAATATCACGGACAAGAATGCTGATCGGCAAAGCAAAGTCCCGCCCTTTAATGGCGAATATCCGTTTTAATGCTTTTTCATTAGAGGCGTCCGCGCCCAGCCCCCAAATTGTTTCTGTAGGATAAGCAATGACTTTTCCACTTTTAATGTATCCAACGGCCTCTGTAATATCACTCATACCTATAACACTTTCTGACCAATATCCTTGCGCATTTGTCTTCCTGGCCAGGTCGCATGCTCCGCCTGCTTATAGGCATTTTCAATAGACTCTAATCGCGAAGATCCCATACCTATAGCATTCAACACCCTACCTCCATCTGTTTCCCATTTTTGAGTATCTGATTGATAACAGGTTCCCGCATGTAGAAAATAGCTCGATGGAGACTCAAACATAAGATCTCCTTCAATCGGCACGCCTTTTCGAGGAGCTTCAGGATAGCCCTCCGCTGCTAGAACCACACAAGCAGAAAAAACAGGTTTCCACAACAATGACGGCAATTCACCTCTGGCTACGGACCAAAGCACCTCACCCCAATCGCCGTCTAATAATGGTAAAACGACCTGAGCCTCAGGATCTCCAAACCGTACATTGTATTCAATCACTCTTGGCCCTTGTTCCGTCACCATAACTCCCACATAAACCAATCCGCGATACATCCACCCTTCACGACAAAGTCCTTCCACGGTCGGTTTTAAAATTTCATCCTGAATTCTTTGATTGAGCTCCAAATCTATTTCTAAAGGGGCCACCACTCCCATTCCACCCGTATTAGGACCCTGATCTTTTTCTTTCAATCGCTTGTGATCTTGAGATAAGGGCAAAGATTGAAAGTCCTTGCCATTGGTCAAAATTAAGTAGCTCAACTCCCAACCTTTCTGAAACTCTTCTAGAAGAGCTTGGTTTCCAGAGACTCCAAATTTTTGCTCTTCAAACACTTCCTTGGCTGCAGCAATCAGTTCTTGGGCATCTTTGAGAATATAAACACCTTTGCCAGCCGCCAATCCATCGACTTTTAAAACATAAGGTGGCTCAAACTTGTGAAAAGAAGCTTCTACATCCGCCACAGAAGAAACAATTTCAAACGAGGCAGTGGGTATTTGGTATTTTTGCATAAATTCTTTAGAAAAAACTTTGCTCGCTTCTAGTTGTGCTCCACTTTGACTGGGGCCAAAAACAGCAATCCCAGCTTTTCGCAGGTCGTCCGCCAAACCTTCAACAAGTTCCACTTCTGGACCAATAACTACCAATTGAATATCGTGTTTTTTAACTACAGGTAATACATCAGAACTGGTCGTTTTTCCGGAGTGACAGATGGCCAACGTTCTCATGCCATCGTTACCTGGAAGAGCATGGACTGTATCGACAATTTTCGAAGTCGATAAGGCTTTAACCAATGCATGCTCTCGTCCGCCTTTGCCTATTACCAAGACATTCATGTTCACTCCCTCTGTTTGCTTGATCTTCCTGTACCGATACGCGCCATGGGTGTCAACCGGTTGTCATCGTAATTCATCGGCAATAGGCGCTATCTTCATTTCTTCTTACTTACGTCTTTACTCCCCAAGGCGTATCGATGATATTAGGGAGACTTTTCCTGCTGGGAGACCTTGAAATGCGTTCTTTACTAAGTGCAATATTTTCGATCGTCGCGATTTTGCCAAGCTCCGCGTCGACCAAAAAGAAAGTCGAAGTCCATGGACACCGAGGAGCTCGTGCAATCTACCCTGAAAACTCTTTAGAAGGCTTTCTCTACGCCGCAGGCCTCTCAGTTGACTTTGTCGAGTTAGACCTCCACCTTACAAAAGACGAAAAAGTCGTCGTCACCCATGACCCCACAATTAACAACAAACGCTGCAAGAAAAGTCAAAAACCGCTGACTGAAGAGCTCAAAATCTATGCTCTGACTTTCAAACAACTGGAAGATATCACTTGCGGAGACCATCCCGATCATCAGGGCTTTCCTAGCCGTCCCTCCCCAGCGCATATTCCACTGCTAGAAAGCATTGTTCCTGAAGTCTTAAAACTTCACCCACAAGCCCAGTTCAACATAGAAATCAAATACCGAGAGAGTGGCCAAAAAGAAGGGCTCTATCCACCAAGAGAGCTTTTGGTAAGTAAAGTCTTAGATAAAGTGGATCAGCTCGGCATTTGGAAGCAAACCGTGATTCAATCCTTTGATCAAAGGGTTTTGTTGCTAGTCCAATCGATGGCCCAATCAAAATTCGAAGCCATTCGACTTTCTTACCTCTATCAAGGAGAGCCAAAGATCGGATTAAAATTTTGCGGCTCACGATGCTTAGTTCCCGATTGGAAGAAGGCCAAGGAGTTTCTGCACAAAAACCAAATTCCTATCTTCTCCCCTAGTTTTTCCCATTTAGATAGCGTCCTATATTCCTCTTCCTTTCTAAAGCATATTGTCAAAGATAAAGAAAAGAAATTTACCATCATTCCTTGGACACTGAATTCGAAGCGTGAATGGCAGAGGGCTGTTCTTCATTACGAAGTCGACGGAATTATTACTGATAAACCAGAACAATTGATTACTTT
The DNA here is from genome assembly GCA_020435025.1 of Bdellovibrionales bacterium. Classification (GTDB taxonomy): domain Bacteria; phylum Bdellovibrionota; class Bdellovibrionia; order Bdellovibrionales; family UBA1609; genus JAGRAG01. The sequence goes on from JAGRAG010000311.1 coordinate 9,615, forward strand.
TTTAAAAGAAATTTAGCTATTAAATCCTGTGGCTCACACCTTGCGAAGCCCCTTTAGAAGGAGGATGTTCTTCACCGATTTTACTTGCCCTCAAATACAATATATGAGGTAATTTCAGCCTATGATCGGTCTTTTTTTCATGTCCAATAAAGGCTCTCACTTCCTACGACGGCTCGTTTGGCTTAGTACTGCAATTAGTTGCTGCTTCCTCTTGTCGCAATGCGCGACGCATAGAGAGAAATCGAATAAAGAAAAAGCCTACTTGCACACCAACATTGGGAACAAATATTTAGTCGCTGGCCAGAGCCCTGCGGCTTTAAAAGAGTTTTTAGCCGCCGAAAAGTTAGATCCCGACAATGCAAAACTCCAAAACAATTTAGCTCTCGCTTATTACGTACGAAAATCATATGTTCTTGCTGAAAAACATGTTCGACGGGCCTTGCAGCTAGATCCAAATTTCACCGAAGCACGGAATAATCTTGGAAAAATACTTACGAATATGGGACTTTTTGATGAAGCCATCCAAGTTCTTAAAATTGCAACAGAAGATCTTACATTTAAACAGCCAGACACCACCTGGTCCAACTTGGGAATAGCATATTTTGCAAAAGGTGATTTTAAAAATGCCAATTCGGCCTTACAGAGATCACTTGAAATTTCATCGGAA
>JAGRAG010000312.1 GCA_020435025.1 Bdellovibrionales bacterium
CATGATTAATGTCTGTAGTGACAATGACAACATCACTGCCGTGCTCAACAAATGTCGTAGCCATCGCTTGAACCACGGAAGTGAGCGAACCAAATAGGGCGACATTCTTTTCAGAAAGCTTAAGTGGAGAGTATTTCATATCAACCAAATCCTAAATTTTCTAAGGTAGGACTAACCTACATGATCTGATCTAGAGAGTAAAGTCATCACTTCAACATGATCGGTTTGTGGGAAAAGATCTATAGGTTGAACCCATTTAATTGAATATTTAGACATTAGGTTTGCTAGATCTCGGACTTGTGTCATGGGATTGCAGCTAATGTAAAGGATGTGATCGGGGCCCCAATGGGAAAGTTCGTCTATGACTGAAGGATCACATCCTATTCGAGGAGGGTCGAGAATGACAAAGGCATCTGAAGAAAACCTGTTTTTCCGCAGAAATTGAGCCACATCTGAAGCGAAAAACTGAGCATGGCTTTTTTCTTGTTTGGCGATTTTAATAGAAGATTCGCTGAGTTCCACTCCGACGATATTAAGATGAGGAAAAGCGCGAGCTATGGGTAGTGTAAAGTTTCCGGCCCCACAGTAGAGATCGTAAATATTTTGAAACGAATTCTGACCTGAGAGCGTATCAATCACTTTGTCTATCAACCATTGGTTCTGAGCGGTGTTGACTTGCGAAAACAAGTGAAGGTGCGCGGGACGTTTGCCCGAGACTATAGTTACGGACCCGTCTGTTTTCCGAGCGATTTCGATGCGACCACGCAGCCCCTGATCTTTACGAATATTTGCAAATTGTGAGGTCAACTCCTCTTCGGAAATCAAGCAGTCTTCGATAGGAACTATCTGATGAGACTTTGATTTTAAAAAGCCTATTCTGTCATCTGCTTTATGAACTTGAATACGATTGCGATAGCGAAATTCATTTGGTGAAGCATGGGGTTGTTGAATAAAAACGCCCGGAGCGAGTTTCTTATAAGCAGAACAAACTATAGCGTATTTTTGCTTAAGCTGAGCGGGATAGTCGATGTGCTGCCAGCAGCATCCACCGCAATCCTGGGCAACAGGGCACGGCGGTGTTCTGCGATTTGGGGAAGGAGACAAGACTTGAATAGCCATGGCTTCCGCAAAATTTTTTTTAACTTTCGTGACTTTGGCAAGAACCTTTTCTTGAGGAGCGGTTCCTGGTAGAAAAAAAACAAATCCTTCTTTACGAGCTAAACCTCTTCCGCCGTTAAATGTGAGAGACTCGATCTCTAATTCTAGCTCCTGTCCTACAAAAAAAGGCTGATTTTCATCAGCCGTTTTTAAGGAATTTTTTTTGGAACCCGCCATCAGTGATTGCAGATTTCGCGTTTTTCAAAAAAGAGAGCCAGTTCTCTTTCGGCACTGGCCGCACTGTCACTTCCATGAACAGCATTTTCACCAACGTTATCGCCAAACTCTTTACGAATCGTGCCTTCAGCAGCTTCGGCGGGATTGGTGGCGCCCATAATTTCTCGGTTTTTCGCAATGGCATTTTCACCTTCAAGGGCCATAAGCATAACAGGAGCTGAAGTCATGAAATCAACAAGCTCTCCAAAAAAGGGACGCTCTTTGTGTTCGGCATAGAACTCTTCAGCTTTAGATCGCTCTAATTGAACAAGTTTTGCGGCGGCGATTTTGAGTCCATTGGATTCAAATTTATTGATAATGGCTCCAATGGCATTTTTTTTCATTGCATTGGGCTTAATAATAGAAAAGGTGGTTTCAACAGCCATTTTTTCTCCTAAAGTTTGCTATCTTATAAAAATCGCAGTCGGTATAACACGTAAAATCATATAGGAAAAGGTGCCTGACACTTTTTCCAGCCCATACCGCGTTAAATGTATCAATGTCTCTTAGTAAATGGATAAAGCTTTGAAAATTCACAAAAAACGGGACTTCAAAGAGTCCCGTTTTCCTACCTCACTTTTTACTTTTACGTTAAGGTTCAGCGTCAACAGCCCGATTTGCACACTAAAGACTGTCGCGCAACGTTGTTGCTAGATCAGCCGGGCTACGAGCGATGGAACAACCGGCACTTTCTAAGGCTTCAAACTTAGCTGCCGCCGTCCCTTGTCCACCACTGATGATGGCTCCCGCATGTCCCATTCGTTTCCCTGGAGGCGCGCTGGATCCTGCAATGAACGCAGTGACCGGTTTTTTAAACTCCCGCTTAATATACTCGGCAGCTTCTTCTTCAGCGGTTCCCCCGATCTCACCAATCATAATAACGGCATCGGTTTGATCATCGGCGTTGAACATTTCTAAAACGTCAATGAAGTTGGTTCCATTTACAGGATCTCCGCCGATTCCAACACAGGTGCTTTGTCCCATACCAATAGCTGTTAATTGACCAACAGCTTCGTAGGTCAAAGTTCCAGAGCGAGAAAGAACACCAATACGACCTTGTTTGTGGATGTGGCCCGGCATAATTCCAATTTTGCACTCACCGGGAGTGATCACTCCTGGGCAGTTTGGTCCAATCAATCGAGTCTTTTTACCTTCCATATATCTTTTCACCTTAACCATATCTAGAACAGGTATGCCTTCGGTGATACAGATAGCAAGATCTAACTCGGCATCGACAGCTTCCATAATAGCGTCGGCAGCAAATGGAGGTGGAACATATATAACTGTCGCATTGGCACCAGTTTTTTCAACGGCATCTTCCACAGTATCAAAAACGGGCAGTCCAATATGTTGAGTCCCACCTTTTCCTGGGGTCACTCCTCCGACCATTTTAGTTCCGTATGCTACGGCTTGTTCAGAGTGAAAGGTTCCATTTTTACCCGTAAAACCTTGGCAAATGACTTTTGTATCTTTGTTAATAAGAATAGACATTAATGACCACCTTTCGCAGCAGAAACGGCTTTTTGAGCGGCATCACTTAAATCAGCAGCGGGAGTGATGTTGAGTCCACTTTCCTCTAATAGTTTTTTCCCTAAATCAACGTTGGTTCCCTCAAGTCGCACAATTAAAGGCAACTTGAGCTCAACTTCTTTAGCAGCAGCGATCACGCCTTCAGCAATCACGTCACATTTCATGATTCCACCAAAGATATTAATCAAAATGGCCTTCACGTTAGGATCTTTTAAAATGATTTTAAATGCAGCCGTTACTTTTTCTTTGTCGGCTCCGCCCCCAACATCTAAAAAGTTAGCGGGACTTCCACCATGAAGGTTGATGATGTCTAAGGTGGCCATTGCAAGACCTGCTCCATTGACCATACAGCCGATGTTTCCATCAAGCTTAATAAAGGCAAGGTCATACTTACTGGCTTCGACTTCCGCCGGGTCTTCTTCAGAGAAGTCTCGGTACTCGACGATATCTGGATGGCGATAAAGGGAGTTAGAGTCAAAATTGAGTTTGGCATCCAAAGTAATGATCTCTCCTTCACCTGTTTCAACCAAGGGATTGATTTCGGCCATGGAGCAATCCGAAGTTTCAAAAGCATTATATAATGAGATAAAACTTTTAACCGCTTTGCCGACGACTTTGCCACTCATACCAATCTTAAACGCCAATTGTCGTGCTTGGAAGGGCATCAGACCTGTTACAGGATCAATAATCACGCGGTGGATCTTTTCGGGCGTCTTTTCTGCGACTTCTTCGATGTCCATTCCGCCTTCGGAACTGGCCATCATGGTCACTCGTCCAGTACCACGATCTAACAAAACGGCGACATAATACTCTTTTTTTATGTCGCACCCTTGTTCAATAAGTACTTTTTGTACTTCCTTGCCTTCAGGGCCCGTTTGATGCGTGACGAGAGTCATGCCCAATATTTGGTTTGCGTAATTTCTTACTTCATCTAATGATTTAGCAACTTTTACGCCGCCCCCTTTACCTCGACCTCCGGCATGGATTTGAGCTTTTACCACCCAAACACTGCCACCTAGAGCCTCGGCTGCCTTAACAGCTTCATCGGGAGTTGTCGCCACTTGACCCTTTAAAGTGACTGTTCCAAATTTACGAAGGAGTTCCTTTGCTTGATACTCGTGAATATTCATCCTGCATCCTTATTAATAGTCTAAAGTTTTGAGAGCTTCGACTAATTCTTTAACAGCGCTAATCGAATTCTCTAAACCTGCTTTTTCTGTGTCATTTAACTCTAGCTCAATCACCTTTTCGAGTCCATTGCCACCTAGACGGCAAGGAACACCAACAAAAAGTCCATTCACTCCATATTCACCTTCTAAAAAGGCACAGGCAGGTAGGATGCGATGTTGATCTTTTAATATGGCTTCAGCCATTTGTACGGCACTGGCCGAAGGGGCGTAATAGGCTGACCCAGTTTTAAGAAGTCCAACGATTTCAGCTCCTCCCTTTCGAGTGCGATCAACGATGGCGTCTATTGTTGCGGAATCAAGCATTTCGGTAAGTGGAACGCCTCCAATAGAACAATGTCGAGGCATTGGAACCATAGTGTCGCCGTGACCTCCTAATACGAAAGCATGAATGTCTTTTACGCTCACACCAGTAGCTTCAGAGACAAAAGCTCGAAAACGGGCACTGTCTAAAACGCCAGCCATACCAATCACTCTCTCTTTTGGAAAACCGAGAGTTTCTTTAGCAACAAAAGCCATAGCGTCAAGCGGATTAGAAACGACAATGACCACCGCATTTGGAGAGTATTCGCGCACTCCTTCACAAACATTTTTCATGATTTTTGCGTTGGTGGCTAAAAGATCATCACGGCTCATGCCTGGTTTTCTCGGAAGCCCTGCCGTGATGATAACAACATCGGAATTCGCACAATCTTTTGGATCTGCTGTTCCTTTCACTTTGGAATCAAATCCTTCAACTGGGGAAGCTTCATAAAGGTCAAGGGCCTTTCCTTGAGCAGCTCCTTCATTGACGTCTAAAAGCATGACGTCTCCTAACTCTTTTGCTGCAGCCCAATGTGCGCAGGTGGATCCCACAAACCCTGCACCAACAACGGTTATTTTTTTTCTTTCATGTTTCATAGTGCGCGCCTTTCTTTATAGTTTTACAAAGTTAATCTCAAAAAAAATTTAGACCGAGACATATTATCTTAAGTTGTTCTCCAGTGATAGGTCCTCGTATTTCATGGCCAGACCAGCTTATTCGGGATAAAAACTTTGTAAGATGTCTCAGTTTAGGTTTGTCATCAAAGAAAGTCCATTTTCCTTCAACACAATAACCCGGCTAATTTATTGCTAGAATGTTTAGCATTGGGGTTTTACCTAAAACATCTCTTTCGGGCAACAGGAGAGCTTTTGTTTGCGGCTGTGTTGAGTTAATCTGACTCGACAGCTTGAAAAAGTTCTTTCTGAGAGTGGGTAGGAGCGTTGCTCTTCGACTATTAATTTGTAAGAATCAAAAGCAGCATCAGAGAGTGGACAACGAGGAATATTTTGGGCAAAGCGTCAATGGCTATTGAATTAATCGACATCGAGATGACCTTTGCCGAGGAAGAATCGCCGTTGTTGTCGGGCATCAATTTACAAATTCCCAAAGGCGAAACCTTTGTCATTATTGGTCCCAGTGGTTATGGAAAATCTGTCTTGCTTAAAATAATGGCGGGTGTTCTGCAGCCAACATCGGGAGTGGTCCTGATTGAGGGAAAGGACCTCAACAAAGTTAAAGGCAAAGAGAAGCAAGAGATTTCTAATAAAATGGGGATGCTTTTTCAAAAAAATGCTCTCTTTGATTCGCTGACTTCAGGGGAAAATATTGGCTTTCCATTAAGAGAGAACACTCAGTTAACTGAGATGGAGATCGTCGAGCGAATTCGTTTTTTTCTTGAAGCCGTAAAAATTCCACATGCAA
>JAGRAG010000313.1 GCA_020435025.1 Bdellovibrionales bacterium
CTCAGATTTGATAACCTTTCGCTTCTTGTTGAGGCTCCGCCAAGCTTAGGCAGCCCCGCTGAAGGCGTTAGCCCATAGAGGCTATGTATGCATAGGCAGCTCCGACAAGAAAGCAGGAGCCGTGCTCAATAGGAAGCGAAAGGTTATCAAATCTGAGGTTTATCTTTTATGTATCGCGTCCCAGAAATTTAACCGGGAACCTTTTCCCTTTTTACGGAAGTCCGCTATAGTAAGATCATGCTGTGGTTTCGAAAAAAAATAGATCTTCCTGATCATTTAAACATCTGTCTGATTGCCAATAAGTTTCCCATTTTGGGGCGATCTGCAGATCATGGTTTTCTATGGCCCATCGCCAGAGGCCTCGCTGAGCGTGGGCATAACGTAACCGTCATTGCCTGGAGGAATCCTCAAGGCAAGGATCGGATCCAGCAAGATGGTGTGACCGCTTATTTTCTCGGCAACCACGGCTCCCCTTTAAAAGAGTTTCCAGAAGAGGTAAGAATCAAATTTCTAGAGCTCCATGAAGAAACGCCTTTTCATATTGTCCACAGTGTGGATTTTAGCGGGTTCCGGATTGGACTCCGGAAAAAAGTTTACGATGTAGCTATGTGCTATGATGTCGAAGCCACTCAAATGGCAAAAATCTTCAATGTTTTAGCTATGGCACAAGACACCCTCGCTGAAATTATTCATACGGCCCTCTCCGTCGTTTCCGTTTTTCTGTACACATATTACAGTCGGGACCGAAAGCTCTTAAAAACAGCCGATGGTATTTTTGTGACAAGCCCTTTACAAAAAGTCATTCTAGAACGCTATTATTTGTTTCCAGAGTACAGAACCTATCTTGTTCCTTACGGAATTGCCATTGGCGAGCTGAAACCAAGGAGCATTTCAGAAGAACTGAGGGATCAACTCAACCTACCAAAGAATGCTCGCACCGTTGTGACTATTACTGATATGACGGAACTGGAAGAAATTAAAAATCTCTTAAAGGCTTTCGAAAAACTAGCTATTAAGAAAAACTCGGCCCGGTTAATTATCTTGGGAGATGGTCCCTTAAAAAATGAAATTGAATTTGAAATGCTAAATATGGCTTTAGGAAGTCGGGTCATTTTTGCTGGTAATATTCCCAACAATCAATTAGCCGATTACATTGCCCTTTCGGATGTTTTCGTCAATTTAAGCTCTCGAAGTACAGGATTTGAACCCACCCTCCTAGTGGCCATGGCTCAAAAAAAGGTTATCATCGGTTCTGAAGTCAGCCCGATGTCCACCATCGTCGATGATGGTGAAGATGGATTTCTTGTAAGACCTGCCGATTTCATTACCATTTCTAATCTTCTTATTCAGATCTTTGAAGAACATCTACCCACTGAAGAGATCGGAGAACGGGCACACACCAAAGTTACAGAGCTCTTTGACACTCATAAAATGGTTGATAACACCATTACCGCCTACTATCAGACTTTGGTCCGAACCGGCAACTATAGGTCTTCAGAATTACTCACTTCTCCCTCATTGGCTTGATTCTGGAATTTGCGCCGCATCAAATCAGCGGCGACCTAAGTCGTGAAAGGCCTAAATTCCGAAAGAAAAGCTAAAAAAACGAAATTCGACTTTGTAACCTCGCCGATAACTGACTACAATATGAGTAGTTTCAGTGGCTTACACAAACAGTAACGATGACGAGGACCAACATGACTAAAGCGGACCTAATTAACCAAATCTCTGAAAAAGCTGGTATCACCCGAGTCAAAGCCGAAACCGTTGTAAATACAATTTTCGATACAATGGTAGAAGCATTGATGGCAGGAGATCGAATTGAAATCCGTGGCTTTGGGTCCTTTGTCAATCGATCCTACGAAGCCTACAAAGGCCGCAATCCTCGCACTGGTGAGGTGATTGAGGTGAAAGAAAAAAAGCTTCCTTTCTTCAAAGTAGGCAAAGAGCTTAAAGAAGAGATTAATAAAGGGAACGACTGATTCCTTCTGTTTAATTATTCACTCTGCATCCAGCCTTTTCTTATGTGAAAAGGCTTTTATTTTTGGTAGTTCCAACTCTTTTCTACAAGCCATATACAGACGCTCAAGGCCCAGTGCGATTCCTCCACTGGGTGGCATTCCCGCCGATAAAGAATCTAAAAATTCTTGGTCCCAATACCGGTCTTTTCTCTTTTTTTGCTCTCGCAACTGATCGTCTCGCTTCCAACGACGTTCCTGTTCTTCGGGATCATTGAGTTCATGAAAGGCATTGGCAATTTCCAAACCACGCCAATAAAGTTCAAAACGATCGGCCCATCCTCGCTCATTGATTCTGGCAAGCGCTGCCTGGCTCGGAGGAAAATCATTTACAATCAGCGGGTTCTTCCAACCGATCTTGGGCTCGATATAAGTTAAAAAAATCAAATGAAACAGATCGTCCCAGCTATCCGCTGGTAGGTAGGGGACTTTATCTCGGTCCAATATTTTTTTCAGTTCTTCTGCAGAGGTATCAGGAGTCAGAGACAAACCCACATATTCATCAAACAAATCCGACATACTCGTCTGTTCGACTGTGACACCGCTTTCTTGGATCATATGTTGCTCCCCTAAAAAAGAAATCAAGTCCACCAAGTCGATTTGAATATCTTTAAGGTCCGCATAGGAGCGGTACCACTCGAGCATCAAAAACTCGGGTTCATGGTGGTCTGAAACTTCTTCATTGCGAAAGCATTTTTTTATTTCAAAAAGGTCACCGCACTCACTTGCCAACATTTTTTTTAGATGAATCTCAGGACTCGTCGGAAGATAGAGTTGCTCTACCCGACGTCCCCAGAAAAACTCGGTAGAAAAAGGAATCAATTCAGGCTCCATACCGGGATTTGGAACTAAAGAGGGAGTGAATACTTCTCTTAGGCCTCGCTCTCGAAAAAAGTCTCGAATCAGTTGTAAAAACTGCGGCCACTGACTTAAATGATCAAGATCTGGTAAAAATCTTCGAAGCTCCCTTTGTTGCAATGTAAGAATTTGACACTCTGTAAAGACGACTCTGTTTCCTTCAAGCTCTTCCTCACTGATACTTTCTGTCACCCAAAAGGCCACACGATCGCCAGGGCTCAATACCTCAGCCCCATAAACCGTCGCGTCACCCAATTTCCAATGGGGATCTAATCCACTTAGAATCAAAAAAGCTCCACTTTCAAAAAGCCCGATCTTCACCTGCTGAGAGGCCTCCTCTTTTTCTATCCACGAAACCTGTCCAGCAACCCAAAAAGGGGACTTAAGACTTCCACCACGATGAGCCCGATACAGTCGAGATACGGAAAGACAACCCGGAGGAGCTGGAGGGTAGCGGTCCTTCCAACTTTCAATAAATTGACTCCTTATAGTACCCACTAAAAATCTCCTCTCTACAGCATCTGCCAAAATGGGATATAATATCTATTCGAGTGGCCGACAAGACCAGGTGTCCAGTTGGGTTGAGTTTTTTTAACAGTTTTAAACGGCTATCCTTAATTCCACGGATCAAAGTTCAGATACGTTAAAAATCCCCATGCTCATATACGAAGACCACATACATTTAGCGAAGGGCGCTCTGCCAAGCGTGAGGCGGTCCCGCCAAAGGCGGGATG
>JAGRAG010000314.1:0-670 GCA_020435025.1 Bdellovibrionales bacterium
TTTTCACTCGGCAAAATGGCTACAGAGAATTTATGACTATCTTTGTAGATTATAAAAATAAGCGCCCCAGAGAACTCATCCTCGGGCGCACTAGCGGTGTTCTACAGGCTGGAGTAGGACACATCGATGGACGAGAAAATGTAAGCAATGTGGTTATGGATTTATCACGCCCGTATAAAACTTTTGTTAAAGACTTTTTTCNNCAAATGCTCAAATAGTGGCTGATAAGTTTCATGTGTTGAGGCTGCTCAACAACCACATTAATCGCTACCGAAAACAATACACTGGAGATGATCGCAAAAACCCAATACGTAGACTCCTACTATGTTCAGGGAAAAACATTGAATATTTTAAACAAAAAGCAATTTACGACTGGTTAGAGGATAAGCCAGACTTGAAAGAACTTTACCACTACAAGGAAGCCTTACACAGACTTTACAGGACCCGAGGACATAGCAAGGCCAGGCGAGCCTTAACAAGGCTAACCGATCAAATGGCATATTCGAATTTAAAAGAGATACGTTCCCTGAGGAACACACTCAGAAAGTGGTCAACGGAAATTTTAAATTACTTCAAAACGGGCTTGACCAATGCCCGCACTGAAGGGTTTAACAATGTCGCAAAGACAGTACAGAAGCGGGGTTACGGATATAAGAACTTTGAAAATTAT
>JAGRAG010000314.1:830-2255 GCA_020435025.1 Bdellovibrionales bacterium
ATTTTAAGTCCTGTGCGTCTACCAAAGTAAAAAATCCCCAATGATATCTGATAGATATGGACTTATTAAATTGAACCAAATTTGCTAGACTAAAATCAAGGATGGCCAATAGCCTGAAATTATTGAGTAATTTCAAGTACTTTGAGTAATATTCTGTTTTTTAAACCAGACTTAAATGGTCAGGTTTTAAGCTTTTGATATTGCTTAGATTTTTAAAAGTTGAGTAAAAGAGTTTTGAATTGGTTTTGGTCTGAAATGACCTATGAAATAGAATTTTTTTTGAAAAAAATTGCGAAGAGCCAATAGCTTTGAATTGAGTCATTTATCTAACAGGTACCCTCCCCCAGTTAAGTTTTACTTTTAGGAACTTACGGCGTCACAGGCGGATAGGGTGTTTTTGAGCGAGCTTCAATAAGAGCACTTGACCACCAATATAATTGATCCAGGAGCTTACTCATAGTTGACAAATAGCGTTCTGGCTCAATGAGTTTGCCTTTGTCATCAAATAGATTCCTAGCCCCAGAAAATGCAACGGACTCTCGAATCACTATTGCGTGAAGTTCTGCAAAAACTAACCGAAGCTGTTCCGTCGCTCTAAAGCCTCCTGAATGTCCACCATATGAAATAACACCAATAGCTTTTGCTGCCCAAGGCGTAAAAAGAAGATCAATGACGTGCTTGATTGATGCGGGAAAACTATGATTATACTCTGGGACAACTACAAGAAATGCATCAGCCTGCTCAACTCTCTCTTTAAGAGAGACAATTCCTGGCAGAGGTTCTTTGGTGTAATGAGCTGGTAGGTCAAACTTTAGAGGGTCAATTAGATCTAGTTCAAATTCTGAACGTAGCCGAATTTGTTCTGCAGCCCAATTTGCAACAATATCACAAAAACGCCCGTTCCTCGTACTTCCATAGATTAATCCAAGTCGAATTTTTTTATTTGATGTTGAATTCATAAGATCTCCTTCATAACTTCTTCTGGATGATTAGTTTCTCGTAGCGGAATTTCTCTTAGAAAAAGGGTCAACATGGTTGCTAAAAAAATAATTCCCGTAGCTACAATAAAAACCTGATGAAGAGAATTAGAGAGAGCTATTTTTGCAGCTTGTTGAACGGAGCCGAGAAACTCCATCTTATTGACTATGTTCTCATGAGAAAACAGTGACTCCAGTTGATCGAAAGACTCTGCCCCCAAAAATGTTTGTGGATTATTTAGGCGAGAAAGCATAGTTTGAGGAATCTTTGAAAAAACTTCAGGAGAAATCACTTGACGAAAACTTGGGCCAAATTGGTTAGCCAAAATGCTGCCAAATAAAGCTACCCCTAAAGAGCCACCCACAGTTCGCATTAACTGTAGAGTTGATGTTGCTGTGCCAACAAGTTGATGTTTTACGGCATTCTGGACTGAAACACTGAATACAG
>JAGRAG010000315.1 GCA_020435025.1 Bdellovibrionales bacterium
TTTGGTGGTGTCGGTCACCAGTTGAATACGAGACTTTATATGGATTTTCTTCGCCTAGAAGGAGAGAATCAATTTCTTTCCTTTTTACCCCGGCAATCACGGCATCAGTTAAGGCAGCAGTGGTATAAAGGACTGCGAGCCAGTCTTGTCCAGCGGGTTTCAAGCCCCGTGGAGTGGGCCAATATTGAATCTAAAGTAATCTATAAGACCGCCCATCCAAAATTGGAGTTGTTTGAAAGGTTGGCCCAAAAGTACGAACGCACATCCAAAAACAAAGACCCCATTCAAAGATGTCAGGCAAGGAAGTGTTTAAAAGGCACAAACAACTCACTTGTGGCCAATGTCTATAAAGAACTCGGACTCCTATCGAAAGTTCAGGGAAGTAAGTTGCAACCTTTACCGGATATTGCCTTTTTACGAGTGAGGTTTCCTCGAAAAAGAGATCGAGTCTTTACTCTGATTCGAAACAAAGCTTATGACAATGTCTCATTTTTCTTACAAGATGAAGATCAGAGAAGTCACGCGGACCTTGAGGAAGACACTCTCTCGGTCATTTCTGGACTGGAAGGATCATATCCAAATTTTTTCTTTGACGTTTCAGCGTCAGAAATCTCGCAATTTGTTTCTGATTTTCAAAGTATCGTCAACGAAGATGACTGGAAAGTCTTTTTAGGCCGCTACGGAATTAAACGAACCAATTCAAAATTCTGGTCTTTGTCGGATTGGTTTTACAATTGGTCATTAAAAGAAGATACAACTAGAGCCGGTCTTTTCGATTTAAACCGCTACATCAATCCTTAGAGGTACCAGTATCTTTTTAGTTTCGAATCTCGGACTACCATCCGCGATTCGAAACTAAAAAGATACTGGTACCTAAGGTTTAGAAAGTAGCAACGATTCCTAATTGGATCATGCTAAAGCTCAATTCAACTTCAGCAGTGCCTAAGTCACTTTTTGCAGTATTTCTTGTGATTAGGTACTTTGCATCGATGGCAATATTTGGATTGATTTGGTAGCCAGCTCCTAATTGAAGACCAGCAGCGGCGTCAAAGACAGTGCTTTCGTTATCAACACTGATCGAGTTGATGTTTAAACCAAGATATCCATAGGCTTCATAGGTAAATCCGTAACTGATTCCACCTTCAAGGCGAATAAAACGAAGATCGTCTTGCATTTGGTCTAAAGAGAGTTCACCAATAAAACCAGCTTGGCCTGCTTTGATCACACCGTACCCTAAAGAAAAACCATATTCATGGTCGAAGTCCTGAGATGTGGGGCCCTCAAATTCTACAAGCCCTTTTGTCGCTTTTATCTTTCCTGTGGCACTGCCGGCAGCTTTTCGTAAAGCAATACGAAATCCACGTGACACTTCGTTGCTGTCAGCCCAGATGTTGCCACGACTAGATGTTGAATTCATATCCATTCCTGTTTCTGCACCAGCAACACCTGCTAATAAAATGGCGGTGGTCAGACAAAGACCTTTCCAGCTAATCATAAGATTTCCTCCAAAATAGTTACAATGAGCTCTGGCTCAAAGAATTAAAGATAGATTTTAAGAGCCTTTATACAAGCTTTGTGCCATCTCGGCGGGGCTAAATAGAGGCTTTTATCGGTTGTTATCATAAATTTTGCGAATTTATTTTATAACAAAGCTCATTTAGGGCTCAGATTGAGTCCCTATCTGCCTTGAAATTTATTTTGGTTATCGTCGGATTTTAGCAGAATATATAATGATCTTCTGTGTTTGTGAATAAGCGGCTAAACGCATAGGTAATGAGATGAGTACCATTTGATAGGGCTCCAGCGATTAATTCCTGAGATGAAGCCGTGGAGAGTTCATGACCTCCGACACAGCTTTGCTCATAATTATTTAAAATCAGGCGGTGAGATGTATGAGCTTAAAGCTATTTAGGGCAACAAGTCTATCCAAATTACCGTGGACCTGTATGGTAACTTTCAGGCTGAGGATATAAGTAAGGTGAGTCCTTATGAATTTTAAGAAAATCTTTTCATTTCTAATAACAAACCATCAATATCAGATAAAGCTAACGTCAAACCAATAGAAGTAGACCAATTTTCTTCCAAATCTTGAAGGGCCGCAGAAATATTCACATTACCTGTATTAGTAAATTTACTAACTAGAACGAAATCATCCTCAATGCTGGCCCATCTCGCAATATCTGTACGTTTAGATTCGATGCCCAGTCTAACATTCTCAAAATATTGAATTAGAGCAGGAAAATCCGTATAAATATAAACCTGTTTTCTTACGGCCAACTTACTACCTTTAAATTCCACATCTAAATAGTCGCCAGCAAGAATGACCTTAATAGATTCCTGAGAATCATTATCTTTTATCTCAAAAATATTACTCATTCGCTCACCCTCATAACTGTAATTACCAAATCGTCGCTAGCTCCTTCTGTAACAACTCGAACATCCCCAAGCTGTCTAGTAGTTCTCAGGATTCCGTTTGATGTGACTTGATTAACTATTTTGCCCTCAGTAACCGTAGCTTCTACAGCCAAGGCTGGTACACCTCTCCCTTTTGTACCTGTTTCTATAGCCGAACCAAAGGATTTTGGGGTCATTCTGTCGACAGCGTGTCTGGTATAGGCTCTATTAACTTGATGAAAATTCTAATAAATAATGTTGTTTTATATGTTTCATCTTTTGATACCAGCGCTTTTGAGTTGTGTTTCCAAATCCCAATCAGATGGCTGTTCTTTTGCCATGAACCATTTTCCATTGCCTTCAAGCCAGTCACTTCTTTTTCTTAAAATTCCATCTGTAGTAGCATCTTCATAACCGAAAGTAGTGCCACAACATGGACATATCTCAAACGAAGGAGTCTGACCATCTTTGCCCCAAGTATAGTCACCGTAGTCGAGTCCACAAACTTTACAAATCATTTTACTGTCCATTAAAATACTCCAATTAGTTCGCTATTCCTTGATTTACTACGACCAAGCTGAACTCCTTTAGCCTTGGCGTTTTTAAGCCCGTTTTTGACTCTTTCAGAGATTAGTTCCCACTCAAGCTGTGATATGGCTGAAATAATAATAAATAAGGCCCTACCAATAGCTGAGCCCGTATCCAAAGACTTCGATACGCTGATAAACTGCACATCTAAATCTTTAAATTCTTCTAAGGCCGACAGTAAATGGGTCGTGGACCGTGCAAATCTTGAAAAGCTGTAAACGATGACGGTCTTGTAAGCTCCTTTACGAATGGCCTTCATTACAGTAGATATCATATTCCATTATGCCTTTTTATAACAAAGTTAGCTTAATATTCCTTCTTCCATCTGAGCGTTCATTTACCGATTCAATAGTTCCTACCAAAATATCAAACATTGTATCGCCACTTTTTTTCCGAGCTTCATCTAGCGTCTTTTCTAAATAAGCCAATCCTTCCTCATCTAGGTAGTCACCACTCCTTATTTGAGCTTCACACCAATCTATTAGCGCTTGGTAACCAAGATGTGCCGAAGAAACCTTATGATTTTTCCATTCAATTTCAACTTGCTCATCTAGGCCATAACCACCAAATAAACAATCATCAAATGAATCCATATTTTTGCCAAAATAGCCGCCTCTGCCATTTACCATTTCACCGAAGACGGTAAAGAAATCCTCAAGACTTTTTATATTGTCCCCATCCAATTCATATATCTTTTTCATTTGTGAGTATCCTTTAATAACCATCGAATTTCACCATTTGCATCT
>JAGRAG010000316.1:0-2031 GCA_020435025.1 Bdellovibrionales bacterium
CATTATCTATAATTACGATAGGGCTTTTTTCGATCTCTTTGGTTGTTTACTTTAATGAACATAAAAGAGGGGTCGATTTGGTAGCAGGCAGCGACTATATTAAAGGCTTAGATATTGGCAAGGTCCAAAGAATTGTAATGAATTTTAAAGAGGGCAAAGAGCTTATACTAGCTCGGGAAGATCAAAGTTTTTATATCGAAAATCACAAGTCCTATCCTGCTTCCACTGAAAAAGTGAATGACTTACTTTTTAAAATTGCCAGCATTCAGGTCAGAGAAAAGACGGACAGTCGAGTTTCTGAAAGTGATTTAAAAGCTTATGAGTTAGACGAAAAGAATGCCCTCTATAGAGTCTCTATTTTTGACAATAACGGAAACAAAACCGTCTCATTTCGAGTAGGAAAGAGCCATAAGGGGCGTGGAAACTATCTCTTTAAAGAGGGCGGAAAAGACATTTATCTTTCTGCAGATACTCTGTTTTTGAGGTCTTCTTACACGGATATGATTGATCGATTGCTTTTAAAGATTGATGAAAAAGAAATCGACAAGATCAGTGTCGATACCGGAAAAAAAGTAGAGCTCGTTCAGGAAGAGGGGAGGTTTAAGATTGTACCTTCTAAGAAAAACACGGTTGATGAAGCAAAGATAAAAGACTTTGTCAGTGTTGTAAAAAATCTTTCGTTTGAAGAGTACTTCAAGCCCGATGAACCTGAGGTACGTAACCTAGATTTTAATGAGGATATTCGGGTTCAACTTAAAAATAAGCTGATTTATAAAGTCAGTTTGGCTCAAGAAAATGATAAATATTTTTTAAGATTAAATGCCCTTGTGGATGAACTACCAAATGAGGTAGTGGTTGACAAAGATGCCGACAAAGAGACTTTAGATCATATTGAGGGTATGGTTAAAGCTCAGGGAGATGCGCAGAGACTGAATACGGAGAAAGGGCGTTGGATCTATTCGATTAGTAAATCCACATTTGAAAAAATGGTGAATGAGCCTAAGAATTTTTAAGTGTTTCATTTTGCCCCCTACTTTAATCTAGCAAGGGGGCTTCTGATTGTCTTAAAATGAGAAAATCAATCTAGGAAAACAAAAAGACCTTTAAAATAACAGAAGAAATCTCAAAGATGCGGCTCATTCTACCGATTATTTGAGTATGAAAGTTCATGTTTATGCTCTTTTTACCCTAGCCCTAGCCACTTTGATTTTAGGAGGCTATTCCTTTTTGAAGGATCATTTTTACGATCCCTCTCCGTATGAACATCATATAGGGAGATTGGAAGAACAGGTAAGAAGGGAGAAATTTAAGTTAGAAATTGCTCGACTAGAAAGTGAGGAATTTCGTCAGTCGGTGGCGACACTTTTACCGAATGCTATGAAAGACGAATCGGAGCTTAACTATCCAAAGCGTCTTTTAGCTAGTGTGACGCAATCGCAGCAAGCTGATTATTATCGAACTTTGCAAGCAAATACTCTGTTTATGAAAGCAAAGGCTTTCTTTCGAGCTAAAGATTACGTTTCAGCAAATCCACTGTTTGAAAAAATCATACAAGAATTTAGTTACTCGGAGAATCTCAGTGAAGCTTATTTTCTGTTGTCTGAAGGGTATTATCAGTTAGGGCAGTATGAGCCTTGTGTTCGATATATTAAAGAAATGGTACAGCTTTTTCCAGAAACCGAGTTAACGGGATTTGCTTTATTAAGATTAGGACAAGTTTACGAAATTCAGGACCGACCCGGTGAGGCATTGCAACTTTACAAAACGGTTCTTCGTTCTTTTCCACAAAGAGGAGTTGCTAGTCAGGCGAGCCAAATGATTCGTTCGGTGAATCTATGAGATTTGGTTACTTTCCGCATTTTATTGTTATGATCTTTGTCTTCACAATAGATGTTCGAGTTCGTGCTGGGAACCCCTCTCAGGCAAACTCGCCCGCATCTGAGAATCACTCTGAAGCTGATTCTCACGTGGATAAACATAAAGGCCCGCCGAAGGTTTCAGAACAAGTAGGAGAGTACTCGAATATCGATT